>JANQKH010000586.1 GCA_028281215.1 Phycisphaeraceae bacterium
GCGTCGCCCGCGTGATTCCTTAACCAGCCATTCGTAATCTTCCTGCGGTTCAAATCCGAGCAAGCTGAGACGGAAGCCGTTCTGTCCGCCGCTCTTACCGTGACAACCGCCGCCGTTGCAACCGAGTTTGGTAAAGATGGGCACCACCTTGTTGGCAAAGTGAATGTCCGGCGTGGCGCCGAAGTTTTCGACGATGACGTCGCACGTCGCACTCGCGCCGTCGGCCGCCTTCGCCGTGATCACCGCCTTGCCGTCTTTCACCGGCGTGACAAGCCCGGCCTTGCTGATGTTCACAATGCCGGCGGGCGATGCCGAGTAAGTGACATCGCGCGACAGGTCGCGCATGATGTTGCCTGAATAGTCGGCGGACACGACCAGTTGCAAACGGGCATCGGCACCATTGAGCAGGAGTCGGCCGTCGACGTCAAGTTTGTTGACCTTGGCGAATTCGAGGGCTTTCTCGTGAGCGGTGCTGATCGACAGTTTGGCGATCTTGCCCAGATTCTCCGTCTCGGTTTTATCAGCCGCATGCAAAGAAGCGGCGCTGGAGAGCACCGCGATCAGGCCTGCCATCGTGATGGTCAGTGATTTATTCATTGTTCTTCATCCGTAATCAACTGCAATTCAATCGCTTACGTTCAAGGTGAAGGGTTCGACGCACCTTCTACGATTGGGTTAAACCAACTCTCTCATCTTCTTGTATTTCTCGTCCACGAGGTAACGGGGTCGGCCGCGCAGGTCGGGGATCGTCGCGGTTTCCACGTCCACGCCACAGTTGTGATACAGCGTGGCGAATACCTCCTGAAAGGTGACTGGACGATCCTTGGCTTCCCCACCGTCTCGGGTGGTCGAGCCGATCACCTGACCGGTGTTCATCCCGCCGCCTGCGAGCAACGCACAGGACACTTTCGGCCAGTGATCGCGGCCGGCGTTTTTATTGATCTTCGGCGTGCGGCCGAACTCACCCCAGACCACCACCGACACATCGTCGCCGATGCCGCGATCATGCAGATCCTGAACCAGAGCGCTAACGCCCTGGTCGAGCATGGGCATGTCCTGTCGTGCTCGCTTGAAGTTGCCGCCGTGCCAGTCCCATCTACTGAACGCGAGCGTGACACACCGCGCGCCGGCTTCCACCAACCGCCGCGCCATGAGGAACTGATCGAGCCGTTTCCACGGTCCATCGGCAGTGGGTTTGGTCGTGCCTTTGCCGTACCGATCGCGAAGCGATTGCGGCTCTTTGGAAAGGTCCAATGCTTGCGCCAGTTTGCTCGATGTGAGGATACCCACCGCTTGTTGTTGGTAAGCGTCCATGCCTTCCATTTCACCCGAGGCGTCGGCTTGACGGCGGAAACGGTCGAAAGCTTTGAGCATCGCCTGCCGATCACGCAAACGATCGAGCGTGACGCCGTTGAGCACCATGTTGTCTTTGATCTGCCCACCTTCAGGCGTAAACGGTTTGTAGGCGGCGCCGAGAAAACCCGCGCTGCCGTTGTCGCCCCACGGTGCGTGACTGGTTTTCGGCGAAAGCCCCAGCGCCGCCGGCACACCCAGGTCAACCTGCCCTTCCAAATAACTGAGCGCCGAACCCATGCAAGGAATGTCTGTTCCTCGATTATGGCCGGTCAGACATTGCCAGGCATCGTGACCACCGCGCGCTCCGACGATCGAACGGATGTACGCGACCTTATCCGTCATCTTCGCCAGTCTGGGGAACAGTTCCCCAATGCGAATACCGGGCACGTTGGTGTTGATGGCATTGAATTCGCCACGGATTTCCTTTGGGGCGTTCTCCTTGATGTCCCACATGTCCTGATGGGGCGGACCGCCGGCGAGGAAAATCATGATCACGGCTTTGTGACCGAGGCCGCTGGACTTCTGTCTGGTCTGCTGCGCTTTGGACGCGGCATGGGATTGAGCCGCGAGCAGCGCCGGCATCGCAACACCACCCATCGCCAGACCACCCACATGGAGGAACGAGCGACGCGAAAGGCCGTCACAGAATTGATCTTCACGTCGGCCGAGGATCGTCAACATGTTGGAACTCCAAGTACCCGGTCCTGATCGAATTGGACCTGACCCAACCTGACCCATTCACACAGTGCAACGATGATCCGCACCGTCTCTTCATATTGATCGACCGGTACATGGCGTTACGCTGAGTACCGGCCGCTACCTTATCTTTCGTTGATTCATTGTAAATGCACCGAGGATTTGCACCAACGATTTATCCTTTGTGGTTGGCAAACAAACAGTCCGGCTTGCCTTTGAATGACCTAATCCACTGCTATTAATTGACTTAAATAGGGACAGCCCGACTCTGTTTATCGGACCAACGCCCATCGATTCACGATCCGTCCGTGTCCGGTCTGCGTATCAGCAGGCACAAGATCAGCCGAGGGACCAATACCCTGGAAACCGGCGTGCGAGACGACCGAAAGGCGTGTGTTTTTTCCCGTTAACCCCGTCCGTGCATCTACCCGACTACACGTAAGGTGAGTGCCGGATGATCGGTCCATCCGCACGAGCCCGATAATTTGATCGTGAGGCGGACCGCCATCTTCCGATTGTCGCTCTGTTTTTGGACACGAGCGACCCCCAGCCATGGTGTTCAGCGAACCCATTTTCCTCTTTATCTTTCTGCCCATTCTGCTGGGTCTTTATTTTCTGCCCGGCCCGTTTCGCAAACTACGAAATCCGCTGCTGCTGGTGGCCAGTCTGTTTTTCTATGCCTGGGGTGAAAAAGTCTTCGTCGTCATGATGATGGCGTCGATTATGTTCAATTACGCCGCCGGCTTGTGGATCGACCGCCAGCGTCAAGCCGGTCGAACCGGCAAACTGCCCGTCACCGTCGGCATCGTCGGCAACCTGGCGTTTCTCGCGCTGTTCAAATACGCCGACTTTCTCGTGGGCAACCTCAACAGTCTGCTGGTGATGGTCGGCGCGTCAGGTCTGACAATCACTGAACCAGGCATCGACCTGCCAATCGGCATTTCGTTCTTCACATTTCAAGCCATGTCGTACGTGATTGATGTGTACCGCGGCAACGCCGAGGTGCAGCGCAAGCCGGTCAACATCGCGCTGTACATTTCCCTGTTCCCACAGTTGATCGCCGGCCCGATCGTGCGCTACAAGGATGTCGCAGCGCAGATTATTTCACGCCGCGTCACGCGCGAAGGGTTTGCCGAAGGCGTCCGCCGGTTCATCATCGGGCTCGGCAAAAAGATGATCATTGCCGACACCTGCGCGCGCACCGCCGACATGATCTTCGGCGTTGCCGGCAACCCCGACATGCCCGGTGTGCCGCTGGAACACCTGACACCCGGCCTCGCCTGGATGGCGGTGCTTTGCTACACGCTGCAAATCTACTTCGACTTCTCCGGCTACTCCGACATGGCGATCGGTCTCGGCCGTATGTTCGGCTTCCGATTCATGGAGAATTTCAACTTTCCCTACATCGCACAGTCGATCACCGAGTTCTGGCGTCGCTGGCACATCTCGCTCTCGAGTTGGTTTCGCGACTACCTTTACATTCCGCTCGGCGGCAACCGCGGCACGCGCTGGCGAACGTATCGTAACCTCGTACTGGTCTTTTTCCTTTGCGGTTTGTGGCACGGGGCAAGCTGGAACTTCGTGATTTGGGGCATGTTCCATGGCGGGTTCCTCGTGCTCGAACGGGTCGGTCTGTCCAAGAAGATGGAAAGCGCGTATCGGCCGTTGCGACACCTTTACGTACTGGGCGTGGTGCTGATCGGCTGGGTGTTCTTCCGCGCTGAAACGTTGCCGCAATCGCTGGCGTTCCTCAGCGCATTGATCGGCATCGCGCCGGGCGAAGGCGTTGTGCATCACGTGAATATGTACGTCGATCACCTGTTGGTATTGGTGATGGTGCTCGGTGTGATTGGTTCGATGCCGATTTGGCCTTGGCTTCAACGTTGGCGGGAAGATCGGCTGCTCACGTTGGAGCCGAGTCACCGCGCAACGTTTCAAGCGTTGTCGATCGCCTTTGTGCAAGCCGTGTTGATCCTTCAACTGGCAATCGAACTCATGCTCGCAGCCGGCGGCTCGTACAGCCCGTTTATTTACTTCAGGTTCTGACTTCACGATGACACAGGAAACGACCATCACCAGCACGCTGAACGCCTCGTCCGCCACAACGCAGAGCGAAGCGGTCGCCGCGCCCAAGTCGGAAGCAGATCGCGAACCGACAGACGAACCGATGACCGGCCGCGCGCGACGTATTGGCGACGTGGTGATCATCGTGGTGTTTCTGTTTGCA
>JANQKH010000604.1 GCA_028281215.1 Phycisphaeraceae bacterium
CGATCACGCAACAGCACAACACCGCGGTGCTCAACAAGAAAGAAGCTGACGAATCGCTTAATGCGGTCACAGCGGACTTGGAAACCAAACAGCAGGAACTCGAACAGACTCGCGAAACCTGGCAGGCGTTGCGTGAACAGTCAGGCTCACTTCGCGCGGAAGTCGCCGAGCTTGATTCGCTGTCGGATCGGCAGAAGAAACTGCTCGCGGAAGTGGACGAACTGAGCAGCCGGCAGATCACGCTCAGCACGACCTTGACCGCTGCGGAATCGAAAAAGGCCTCGCTCGACGAACAACTGGCGAAGGTCAGTGACGAACTTTCGGCCAAGACGGCGACACTCGATGAATCCACGGCTGTGGTTGACGAGTTGTCACAACGACGAATGCAATTGAAGACCGAAGTCGCCGAACTTGAAGTGTTATCGAAACGATTGCGCGACCGCGAAGCGAAGTTGGCCGAGGTCGTCAAACAGCATGACGCGCTGCGGCAGGAACTGCTCGAATCAACCGTGCAAAAGGACAAGGTCAGCGAAGACCTCACCAACCTGACCGCCGATTTGCATCAAAAAATGCAGGAACTGGACGACACGCAGGCGGCGCATCAGGCGCTTAAGGAGCAACACGCGGCGCTGCGCACGGAGGTCGCCGAATTGCAATCGCTTGCTGAGCAACAGAAACGGCTCAGCGCCCAAGTCATCCAACTCACGCAACAGCAAACCAAGTTGCAAGGCGAACTGGCGCTCAACGAACAACGAAAGCAGACGGAAGACGAGCAACTCGCCGCAGTCAGCAACGAACTGGCCAAGCAACGGCAGTCGTTGGATGAAGCGACGCGCGCCTGCGAAGCGTTGCGCGTGCGGCGAAACAGTTTGACCGAGGAAGTCGCCGACCTCGAACAACTCGCCGATCGACACACCAAACTCAGCGAAGAAGTCGAACAACTCACCCACGACGCCAAACGGGTGTCCAACGATCTGACCAGCGCGCAGTTGCGTCAGCAGCAGGCGGAGGAGCGCGAAGCCGAGTTGACCGAAACGATCACGCGGCAAAAGGCGGAACTGGAGTCGGCCCGCGCCGAATGCGAATCGCTAATCGAACAGCGCAGCGGTCTTAAGGCCGACGTCGCCGAACTCACCTCGCTTGGTGAAACGCATCAGAAAATGAAACAGTCGGTCGACAACCTCGAAGTCCGCGGCAAGAGCCTCAAGCAGGAGGTTGCCTCCATCGAGTTCAAGAAAAACGAACTGGGCGGTGAATTGGCGGAACTCGAAGTCGAATACGAATCCAAAACGCAGCAACTCGAACACATTCGCAGCGAATACGACAAGGTCCGCGAACAGCACGCCAAACTTCGCGCTGAGGTTACGGAACTGGGCACACAGTCCGCTGCACGCAAGGAAGAGTCGGAACAACTCGGCGGTCGGCTCGACAGGCTGGTGGCGGAGTACGATTCGAAGTCCAACGAATTGGCCGAAGCAAAGAAGTTGCACGAAGAATTGTCGGAGAAAGTCACCGGCCCCAGCGCCCGGCGAGAGCAATTGGAAAGCACCGTCGAGGTCGTCAACGAATCGCTCAAAGAGATGCGGCTGGCGGCCGGTTACCGCGGCAACAACGCCGGGCCTCTATCCGAACTGTGGAAACCGGCGCTGCTTAAGTCGGAGTTCGCCGGGCCGCGCAAGGACAGCGAACAGGCGTGCATCAAACAGACCGAGCATTACCTCGCGTCGCTCGGTCTCAAGTTCCCGAGGCGAACGATCAACGCGTTCCACACATCGCTGAAGGTGTCGGACCTCTCGCCCCTGGTCGTTCTCGCGGGCATCAGCGGGACGGGCAAGAGTGAACTGGCGCGACGATACGCCGAGGGCATGGGCATGCACTTTCTCAACCTGCCCGTCCAGCCGCGATGGGACAGCCCGCAGGACATGTTCGGCTTCTTCAACTACATTGAGAACCAATACCGCGCGACGGAACTGGCGCGGGCGCTGGTGCAAATGGACCCGTTCGCGCTCGAACAGGACCGTGGCTGGCAGGTGCCCGAAGGTTGGGACCACAGCCTCGCCGACCGCATGATGGTCGTGCTGCTCGACGAAATGAACCTCGCGCGGGTCGAGTATTACTTCAGCGAGTTCCTGTCACGCCTCGAAACGCGGCGCGGCATCCGCAAAAATAACCCGGCCGACCGGCGCAAAGCCGAGATCACCCTCGAAGTCGGCATGCACGGTGCGACCGACCCGACCATGCGGCTGTTCGTCGACACCAACGTGCTGTTTGTCGGCACGATCAACGAAGACGAAACCACCCAGACCCTGTCGGACAAGGTGGTCGACCGGTCGAACGTGCTGGCGTTCGGCAAACCACCGCGGTTGACCGACCTGCCTCGTCACGCGGGTGGCAACGGTTCAGCCAACGCCGGCAGTGAATCCTTCTTGCCGTTCGAGCATTGGCAGAAATGGGTTCGAAAGGAGACGGACATCGATCCATCCGCCGGCACGCAGGTGAATCGTTGGATCGAGGAACTGAATGAATCGATGGAGATGATTCGTCGGCCGTTCGCGTTCCGCACGCATTTGGCGATGCGGGCGTACGCGGCGAACTACCCGGACCAAAGCGATCAAGGTGTGCAGTTCGCAATGGCGGATCAAGTCGAGCAGAAGATTCTGCCCAAGTTCCGCGGTATGGACCCGAACGAAGAAAACGTCGGCAGGGCGCTGGACATGGTCGTCGCATTGCTGGATGAATGGGGTGACGGTTCGTTGATCGACGCGGTGGAATCCGCGCGGCGCGACGGCACGCGTGAGCATCAGTTCATCTTCCGCGGCGTGGACCGCGGCGCTGAGCAAGGTAGTTCCGCCGGTGCGGCAGTGATCTGAATCACGATCGACGCAGGTCGCACGTGCGGCATGCGTCAATCGGGGGCGTACAACGTTTTCGCGCGACATGGGCAAAGCACGCGCGAAACAACAACCCTCGGAGCGTGACATCGCCCAGAGAAGTGTGTGAGCGATGGCATTCGATGCCCATGAATGTCATTGAAAATCAACGGAGTTCGCGATTGAAGTTGGCATCACCGGCCATCCCGGACGCCACATTGGTGCAACCTTGGGCCACGCGCCCGGACGTGGGCGAGCCTGCGGGTTGGGGCGGTCGTCCCTGCTTGATGACCCCGCCGAAGGTCGAGCGCGTCATGCTCGATTCGACCGGCGAGTGGTTGCCGTTGCTCGCCGAAGTGCTTGATGACCGTCGCATTCCGTGGAAGAAGTTTGAACTTCCGGCGACGGTAACCGAAAGCGAAACCGGCCCGGCGTCGGAGGACATCCGCCTCAAGCTTTACACCAAAGCAAGCACGTCGCCGCAGACGGTGCGCATCACGCTCGAAGGTAGCCTGCCGCGGCGTGTGGTCTGTGATGAAGATTCACCGGCGACGGAGGTGATCGTCAGCGATTGGCAGCGTGCCGCCAGCCGTGCCGCGGCGATGTACGATCAACAGATCGATCTGGTCACCCGGCTGTACGATCGTGACGTGGAAGGCAGTGACGCGCGGATGTTTTACGACGGGCCGGCGGGCGGCGTGGGTGTGTGGCCGTTGTCGCACGTGTTGCACGCGTGGAGCCGGGCGGCGCATCGGGATGAACCGAGGCCTGCGCTGATCGTGAAAATGGCGCAGACATTGGGCCCATTGCTAAAAGAGATTTGCGCCGCGCCGCGTCGTCAACTGATGCGCCAGCGCGAATACCAGACTGCCGGCCGCGTGCAGGAGATCGATTCCACGTGCCTGCGCTGGTTAGCGCGCCAGCCGGGCATGACCGTGGCGGAAAAGGCTGGCGCCAAGCAGCAGGCGATGGGTGTGACACGTGTGGAGCATGCCAATACGTTGGAGAACCGCATCGTGCGCGAACTAATGGTCAGTTCGATGGACGCGTGCGAGCGATACCTGGTCGAAAACGAACCACATGTCGGTCACCCGCGTGTGGAGGAAGTGCGTGCATTCAGTGAGTTGTTGCAACGGCTGTGGTCGAACAGCCCCCTGAAAAGCGTGCAGCCGATCGCCGGCATTCCGCATCCGAATTATGTGTTGCAACACGACCCTCGGTATCAGCCGATCTGGCGCGCGTATGTGATGTTGCTCAAGCAGAACTTGCAACGTCATCAGGCGTGGCGTTGGCGGCATCGTATGTTCGGTGAATCATGTTGCCTGGCGATGTTGTCCGCCATGGGCGCGGTGCAACCGGTGGCGGCGGCGATGAACTCTAACGTACTGGTCCGCGGCGAAGCGCGCAACGGGCAGTTCGTTGACGAACGCACGGCCATCGGTCGCTGGGAAGTGCGGCCGAAAACCATTGAAGACGACGACCGTTCCGCCGAAGCCGGCAGCGGGCAGCCACCGATGGGCCGGCGCGTGCACTTTATCACGCAACATCAATTCGCCGCGTATCACAGCCACGCCATGTTGCCCGAGGGACTCGGTTACCTGTGTCCCGACGCGGCGATTATCACCTATGACGCCCAGCGACCGGACAAACCACCCAGGCGCATCCTCGGTATCTGGACCATGTTTGATTTTGACCTCGACGGAGATCGCATGGCCGACCGTTGCACTGAACTCGACAACCGCCTGCGCATGATTCGTTGCAACACGGAACTGCGCGGCGTGTTGATTCAACCAAAAATCGTGCGCGAACACGATGCATCGCTCGTCGATCGCTTTGATGTGAAAAGTTGCTCGGCATTCCGCCTCGCGCTGCCGTTGCAATCACAGACCACCGTATTTGAACAACTGCTCCGAACCACCCTGGACCTGACGTGACCAGCCGCGCTGAACAACCCGAATCGCCGCGCAAGTCCAAGCGCACCGGCCACACCGATCGGATGCGACAGGACGCGGACCGCGCGGCGCTCGCCGACGTGACTGTGACGCCCGACGATGCGTTGTCGTTCGGCCCGCCGGAGTTGAGTGACACCCGTGACACGGCAGGCGATTCATCTACCGCAGTTGGGCTTTATATCAATTCGATCGAAACCCAAATGGTTCGCAAGCGCGACTCAGGTCAGCGCGTCGAATCAAACGACGCCTCGACGGTGGATCCGATCCCACCCGCGGTGTTGATCCCGCGTTTTTCCGGCGAACCGTTGCACGCCGACCTGCACT
>JANQKH010000659.1 GCA_028281215.1 Phycisphaeraceae bacterium
TCGCCCGTCCCCGCGTGCCCCGTGCGGGCATGTCTTGAACCGGAGGTTTTTGTGGTGCCAGGATTGATCAGATTCAATCGCGTGTCACTGGCGGCTTGCCCGCCAGTGCCCGGTGGGTTCGATTATTCAAAGCGATCCAAGAACCGAGACAAACCGGTGATCACCCCATCATCAAATGAATACCGAAAGGCCAGAAAACTGGCGGGCGAGCCGCCAGTGGCACACGGCCGGTCTTGTCCGCGTTCGATATTTGTGCGCACAGATGTCGTCAAACCATGTCCGCCGGACACGTCCGGACATGCTGCGGACATGATTCCGGACATGGGAACCTGCGTTTATGGGTCAAAAACGAGGGCCGGACGTCCGGACATTTGGGGCGGACACGCGGCTAACCTGTTATTTGATAATAGTTTAAGCTCGATTTTCAGGGGTCTGGGGTACCCCCCATGTCCGGACACGGACATTTCTCCGGACACCACGAGCAACGGCGTGCCGTGCAGCGGTCAAAGCAGATCGGACTCGAAGAACAAGACTTCGTCGGAATACACGATCGCCAGTTGGCGTTTGTCGAGGGCTTTGATGGCGAGCGGTAGTTTGCCGTCGTCGAGGCCGACGGTGACGCTGTTTTCACCTCGGTATCGGCGAACGTTGTACGCGCGGAGTTCCGTTTCGTTGGCCAGCCACAGGGTCGCCTTGCGGGCCGAGAGGGTGGCAACGGCGTGGGGCATGTCGCTGATCTGGAACACGTCGAATTCGGGCTCGGCCGGGTCGTCCCACATGATCATCGCGCCCATCGAATGGCTGACCATCGCGCGGATGTGGTTGTATTGCGGGTTGCCTTCGATGTGGTTGATTTCGCCGGCAAGTTGCACGCGCATGGCGGTATCGGGCGACGGAACGACCCACACGACGGAGCCAAGGCCAACCAACCATTCACGCCGCGCACGGTACAACTCAAAGTCATCGGTCTGCATCGAGCTGATGTCGGAAACCATGTCGGCGGTGAAAGTGGTTTTGTATGTGTTGGTCAGATGGCCCTGGGCGTTGAACTGTTTGAAAACAAAACCTTCAGGCGAAACATCCATCGTCCACGCACCCTGGTCGTTATTCGGACGGGTGATGGCAAACGTACCCGGTGTGAGGGCACTTGGCGTGAACAGGACGAGGCGGTCGGCAAGACCTTCGACGGGCGGCATGGTCACAGAAAACTCGGCGCCTGCAACTTCGTACATCCAAGCAGTGCGGTCTGAATTGAATCGGCTGCCGACAAGGCGCAAGCGCGATGCAGACGGCGAGACGGCGCCGGCTTGGTGTTTCTGCACCGTACCGTCGGTCCAGACCCGCGCGATGCTGAGCTTGTTGTTCTGTCTGCCCGCAAGAACGATCTCGTCGCCGCAGGTTGTGACCGCCTCCCAGTTCCAACTGGGCAGTTCGACCCGTCGGACCAGTGTCGGTTTCGGTCCTTTTCTTCGCACTTTCTTTTGCTGCGGTCCGGAGTGTGCGGTGCGTCGGCTTCGTTGGTCCAGAAAGCGTTGGCCGTCGGCGTGGAGCAGGCGATCATTCGGGACCAGGGCCGAGACGGCTTTGACCATGCGCTGGTCGTTCTCGCGCGAATGGGTCATCACGTTGGACGCGACGATACGCGCGCCGTTCTCGGCAAGGCCGCGCACGTTGGCATCGGTCTCGGCGTGGAACAGCTTCGCGAGCACCTCGGCGACGACGACTTTTTTCGGGATCGGCAGGGAGGCGTCGGTGAGTGCTTGCACGCGCGTGGCGGATTCTTTGGGCCGACCCATGCGGCGAAGCAGTGCGAACGATTCGGTCAGACACGCCGTTGCTTGCGGCGCGTCGGGCCAACCGCGGTCGAGCACGTCCAGCGCAGCTTCTGGTTGTTCAAGCTTCTGCTCGTACACCAGCGCGGCGCCGAGAAAATCGAGTCGACCCAACCGCGCGTCGATGTGTTGGCGGTACAGCTTGTGCGCGTGTTCGATCCGATTGATCTGCGTGAACAGGTCGGCGGCTTTTTCCAGTTCGCCGATTTCTTCGTACAGGTCGGCGGCGTCGGCGAGAAGTCCGCCGTCTTCAAGACATTGCGCCGCAGCCCGCGGGTTGTGCAAGCGGTCCTTGTAGAGCACAGCGGCTTCGCGGTAATGGCGACCGGCGGCGAGCGTGGAGGCGGCGGCGTGCAGGTCGTAGAGCAGTTGGGCGTAGATGTACGCGGCGCGGCGATGGTTGCCCAACGATACTTCACGGGCCGCCAGTTCCCGGTACTTGGCTTCGAGGCGGCGTTGGGTTTCGGCTTCGATGTCCCAGTAGTCGGCCGGACGCCCCCCGCCGAAGTTACCGAGACTGAAGTTAATGTCGCGCGAGGACAGTCGATCCGACGGCGGCGCGACACCGCGACCCGGATCACCGCCAAGCGGCAGTGCGTAGCGCAAGCCTTGTTCGGGGTCGTCTTCGAGCATCTGCATGAGGCGGTTCAGTTCTTTGTTGCGAGCTTCGTGGAGGTCGCGGCGCATGGATTCGATCATGGAGCCAGCCCAATTGCCGAGTTTGTCGATCCACGTGGGGTTGGCCGCGCCGCCCGGCGCCAGATCGGTCAGCCAACGCAGCGGGTACGCCGCGCCGATGGCAATCCATCGGCCGGCCTTGCCGATCGGGCCGATGTCGGACGGCGTCTTCTGTTGCGGGATGTCGTCGAGCGGTTCACTACCGATGTCGCCGCGAGCCTCTTCGATGATGGTCTCGACAGTGGGCGGCACGTCAGGCTGGATCGAAAGCAGACGATCGTTGAGTGCGACGCTGGGTTGCGCGCGGTCCCAGCATTCGATCGAATGGTCGAACGGTTCAAGCAGGTCGGCGGCGGTGAGCGTTTCGTCATACTCGAACGCAACGGGCCCGATGGTTGGATGCCAGGCGGTGACGCGCGTGCCGAAGAGGCGTTCGATTTCCGTGGTGGATAAGGCGGGGTCGAAGCGGGCGCCGACGGGCAGGTAGACCTGGCCGGCGACGCGCGTGTAGGGATGGCATCGCGGTGAGGGTTGGCCCCTCTGCGAAGGTTGACCGAGATCGGGCGCGGTGACCAAGACGCCGATCGTTTCGCGGTCGGCCTTGGAGCGCGGGATGGGATGGAACCGCACCGCCGACTGGTCGACGCCCAATCGGCGTACTTCATCCAGCCAGACGCCCGGTTCGGCGCTGGGAATGAACCACGCGTGGACCTTCGGATTCGTCGACTCGGCGTCGCCCTCCGCGCGGGATTCGTGGCGGATTGTCAGCGGCAGTTCGATCATGTCAGCGGTTGGAGGAACGGTTGGATGATCTGTTCGAATATCTCGCTGGCGGAGACATGCGTATGAGGATCAAGACGTTTGTTGAAGTAGTAATCAAGGCCGAACTGCCGGCCGTCGGGCGTCCAGCCGGCCACGTTCCATTGGAGCATCACCATCGTCAGTTCGGAGATGGCTTTGTCCTTGGGGATAAGGTGCAGGAGTCCACGGGCATCGACGAATACTTCGCCGGCCTTGCTCCACAACGCCTTGCGAATCCAGAATCGCACACCGTCCGGCCGAGCGGCTGGATTGAACCAGCGGCGGTGATTGCAGGTGACGGCATTGCGATGATGTTCTTTCCAATACAAACTGTCAGATTCGCCGTAGAGTTCGAGTGTAAACGCACTTGTGTTACGAAGGAGGCAGAGCTTGCCGTCGGTGGTGATGCCGATCTCGTCGAAGTGGCGGCGAGCATTGTTGGGGATGTCGAAATGGTTGACTTCAGGATCGACCACGCGGCCACGATGCACATAGGCAACGGGAACATTCGCGTTGTCAACCGCTTGATTCGGCTTGATCGCCAGGAATCGCCAGTGGTTCACAATGGCCGACGAGCGGTGTTCGCTCATCAACTTCAGCGTGAGGCGCGAGCCGTTCTTCGTGTGATACGCTTGGGTGATCGCCCGTTCAACGGGTTCAACATGACCGGTTGCGGTGAACACAATCCCACTGCCGACGCCGACCACGCCATCCATGCCCGCGCGTTCAAACACGTGCATGCACGCCAGTTGTTCGAGCTTCTCGATCCATTCAAAGTGGCTTGTCTCACCGTCGAATGTCATGCGATACCACTCCGGGAAAAAGCCCTTCGAACGGTAGAACCGTTCGTCGTGCCAGATGACACCGTCGGGGATTTTCTGGGAGCGGATCAGTTCACCGGTGGTCATATCAAGCACGTTGATGTGCTTGCGATAGGCGACGACGACCACGCCGTCGGCGATGTAAACGCCGCGGCCGCGCTGGTCGCGAGGCAACTTGGATTGATTCGGCAAACCGCGTGCTTCCGGGCCGTACTCGAGATCGATGCACTGCACATCATGTGTGATCACATTGATGCGCAGCAGGTACAAACGCGTCTGAAACGTACCGATGACGGCGTAGACCATTCCGTTTTCAATGGTGTGCCCGAACCAGCGCAACCGCGTCGACGGCAATCGATCCATCAGTTGAATGCCCGGCTGGCGCTGCTGGTCAAACATCAACAACAGCCCATCGCGTGTGACCATCATTGCGCGTCTGATCTTTGTATCCGACACCGCCCATGTGGTCCTGTTGTCGACCGGATAACCGATGCGCAGCGGGAACGGATCGGCGCGGTAGATGGCGGGGTAGTCGTCAAGGTTGGGTTGATCGCGCAGCATCGGCTGTCTGCGAACCGGCGCCTCCGGCGTCGGCGGTTCGTTGCTGAGCAGGCGGTCGAGTTCGATCTCCGCTTCGTTGATGCGCGACGTTCCGCTAGGCGTCACGGTATGCAGACGGTAGCGCCCCCTACGGGACACCGTGGCGACATAGAACGACCGATCGACATCGTTCATCATCGCCAGCCGAAACGCGTCGTCCTCCCACGTGTCTTCAGACGTGATCAACACTGCGTCGGCGTGAAGGTCGGCTGTGTCGTCGAGAAACTGTTTAAGCGACTCGGCGGGATGACGACCAGGATGCAGCCCTCCGAGCAGTTTCATCAGTCCTTCGCGCGACAGCAGATCAACAGCGTCGATGCGCTGGTCGTTGGTGCTGAAGCATCGATACTCGTCGCAGTGTCTGTCACCGGTGGCGACCAGTGCGAGTGCAACCGACGCGGCAAAAACGCGCGGCGCGCCCCACAGCCGCAGGTTGGTGTCAACGAGGATGGTCCGCATCTTCGGCGGCGTGCCAGGCGGGGCTTCGCGGCGGAGGTACATCGCCTCGTTGGTCGCCACGCGCACCGCCAGCAACAGGTCATCGTTGGCCAGTTCGCTGATAAGCAGTCGGTCGAGTTCGCCGCGGTTGGTAATGTCGGATACACCCCCGACGGGCAGTTCGCTTTGCCGCTCGATCGCATGTGGCACGTGCACCGCCGCCATCAGGTCATGCGCGACGCCGCCGATACCGCTGAGTTCACTGTCCTCCATCAACTGCGAAATCAATTGCCGGGCGCGTTCCTGGGGGAACAGTTCAACGTCGGCCGGCGCCACAAGTTGATCGAGCCCGATATCGCGGCGGTTCTTCAATGTTTCGTCGCTGATGCCGGGCAAACCGTGCCAAAGCGCTTCGAGCATCGGCACGAGATCGCCCGTTTTCATCTCGCGCGAACTGCTGTCGCTGAGCAAGTCACTCCAAAGACCGCGCGACAGATGCGCAACGATCGATGCGGCGTCGTCAGCGTTAACCTTCGGGGGGTGCTTTTCAAACACCGTTTCCGCCAACAAAGCCTTGCCCGGCAATGTGTGGCGAATGGCGGCGTCGAGTTCGTGCACCGCATCGAGCCCGTCGAGAATGTCGCCGATCCAGTTCGGTCGAACCATGTCACTGAGGAATCTGAACGACCGCACCTCCTCCAACTCACGATGCCAACCGTCACGGCAAGCGGCGAGCAACATGACCACGGCTTCAAACGGCGGCAGGCCTTGGGGCGCCAGGTGCTCCAACACATGCAGCACTTCTTCCTTGAACCCGATGGTCTGACCCGATTCCCATGCGATCACCTCACCGTCGTCGGTCCAGCAGAAGAAGGAAAACGACGGGCGGGCAAAATAGCGCCGGGTTGTGATCGTTGGGTCAGCCATCGGTCAAACTGGTCAATGCTCGCGTCGCGCGCACGGCGGATCTTGTTGCGGGCAACAGGTGTTCATTCGGAATCACATTGGCGCACCCGTCGGGATGGACGATCGCGATGCCGCCTGGTTCGACGTTCAAATGTTTGGCCAGCAGTTTCACATCGATGGGCGGCGACACGGTCCACCCCAAGGGAATGGCAACAGCTTCGCGTTCCATGTAGTGATCACCAAGCAACGGCGGCAACGGCGTGCCGCACACCAGCGCGCGGTCTCGGTCGGACACAGCAAACCGCCACGCTTTCAGGCGGACCTTGGATGCCGATTCGCAGTAGTCAGCGAAACGGTCGAACGCCGTCACGAGCACATTGCCTTGTTGCTGGGCATCCTGATGCCGTGCGCGTTCCAACATCATCGCCACGCGTTGCCGACTCTCCCCCGCGAACGCCGGCGCGGGCTGCCGCACCAACAGCCATTGCTGCAAACCAAGCCATGTGCCGTGCGGCAGGCGTTCATGGGGGACAAATCGATCGATGGGTGTCAAAGCATCGTGCGCGCCAAGTTGAAATCGTGTCACATCAGGCAACGTGCAGACAGCATGGCTATGCAACAAGTCTGGAGACGAACCGCGCAACCAGATCGCTTCGCCGTGCGACATCACTTCAATGCCCGGCGTCAGTCGCAGCTTGCCCAGAGCGCCGGCGTGCTGCTGCGGGATTCGCGCGATCCAGCCTTTCATGGATCAACCCCCAGCGCGGTCCATGCGGCGTTGACTATGGTCTGCAAGTAGTCGCGTTGCTGTTCGTTGCGCACCCATTGGCATTTGCCACTGAGCACGCCGAGGCGATCCTGCAGGTACACCCGATCAACCTCCGACAGTTCCGGCTGCTGCAACTGTTCCTGAATAAGCGAAAGGTTGCGGGCGAGAATGTCGGGGTCAGGGTCGTCCTCCGATCGTGCGCGGGGATGATCATCCGGCCCCGCGTCGGCCGAGTCGATCACGTTCTGCACGATGGTGCCGAGCACTTCTCGCTGTTCTTCAACATCCCAGATATACCGCATGATCCACAGATCACTCACCTTAGTAAACGATCGGCCGGCGAGAATCGCGCTCGCGGCGACCAGGCGCTGCAACTTCACCGCGCGACGATCGGTCACCGCGATGCCCGCGTGACGCAGGCGGTGAATCAATTCGACGTACACGTTCTTAATCGGTTGGAGGTCCACGTCGGCGACGGCAGCCTGAAGTTGGCGGACGTCTTCGACCGTGATCGTCTGCGTATCGTTGCGCTTAGCGTGGTCCAGCCGCCAACCGGCGTCGACCACTTCGAGCAGTTGATCGGACGGGACGTTGTCGCATCGCACGCGCACGAGGAAGCGGTCGTACAACGCGGCGAGCGCATCGTCTTCCGGCAGATGGTTGCTCGCGCCGACGACCATGAGCGCAGGCAGTTGCCGTGTTTCCCGCCCGCGCCGGAACACGCGTTCGTTGAGCACCATCAGCAGACTATTCAGAATCGCGCTGTTCGCGTTGAGCAGTTCATCCAGGAAGATAAACGACGCTTCGGGCAGCATGCCCTCGGTGTTGGTGACCAGCTCGCCGTCGCGGAGTTTGCGGATGTCAAACGGGCCGAACACTTCGTTGGGTTCGGTGAATCGGGTGAGCAGGTAGTCAAACACCTTGCCGTCGAGTCGGTTGGACAATTCTTTGACGAGCGCACTTTTCGCCGTGCCGGGCGGACCGAGAATAAACAGATTTTCACCGCCGACGAGACAGACGCCGAGCAGGTCGATCACTTCATCCTTGCCGACGAAAAGGTTTTTCAGGTTGCCGAGCACATCGTTCGACAGACGTTTGCCGATGGAGATGCGATCTTGCACGATCACGTCATTCATGGATCAGTTCCCCTTGTTCGTGGCCTTGGTTTTTCGGGCTATCATCGCCTTCATTCGGAATGGAGATTTTGCCGGCCAATGCACCATGTACGCCGATCGACCGTTGAATCCACTGTTGCACGGCTTGGTTTTCCGCGCGCTCTTGAGCGCTGCGGTCAACGATGCGATCCACGTACATCTGCATCAGGCAGTCGTCCTGTGCGATCACTTCGATGTTGATGTCCTCCACGTCTTTCATGCCGACCGATGACAATGGAAACGATCGGCCCAGAGCATGAAGGTGGGCAACAAGCGGATCGCTGGAAGCAATGCCGGCGATCAGGTCGGTCAGATCCGGCAGGAAACGCAACGTCAGGTCTGCCGAGTAGTGTGCTGCCGACGCGCCACTATCGGGGCAGTTGCCGGACAACGCTCCGTCGATCGCCACGATGTCGATCTCGCGCTGAACAGCGAACTGGCAACAGCGAAAGAACTGTTCGGCCGACCATAGCGCAGCGCCCGGATGAAAATCTGGCGCGCCGGCGGGCACGTTCATTCGCCACGCCGCCTCCGTTTGCAGCAACGTCTCACTCGCGGCCACGCGGTCGGCGTTGTTGATGTCAGCAAAGCCCGCGACCTGCACGTGGCCATGTTCAAACAACAGACATAGAAAACGGTTCAATGACACATTCGCTCCCACCGTCCAGGACTTGTGCGATCCGCCCGGACACGCGAAGTAATCATGATAGCCTGCACGCGGCGACTCTTCCGTCATTCATACAGGCGCCCCATTCTCTTGCGTCATTCGATTTCTCCAAACCGCTGAAAAACCACCACGTCGTTTGGCTCCATTTCCGATCGTTTCGATTGCGAGCGTTTACTGAGCAGCGGTTGACGGTTTCGACGAGCAACAAGTAAAATGCAACTATCCACTTTGCCAAATACCGGCCACGTTCCCATGAAAGGAAGCACCATGCTCATGCGACAAGGCGATCTGTTTTTTGCCCAAGTGAAGGCGATTCCCAAGCTGGCGCGGCAGGTTCCTCATCTGACGCTCGCCGAAGGTGAAATCACCGGGCATTCCCATCGCATTGCCGAGTCGGGTACGGCCACGTTGTTCGCTGATGCCGACGAGTTTTATGTTGACGTGCCCGAATCAGCGAGGGTGATTCACGAAGAGCACGGCACGATTGATCTCTCGCAAGGGATCTACAGAGTCTGGCGGCAGCGTGAATACACACCGACCGAAATCCGGCCCGTGTACGATTGAATCCGTCCGCTCGTGACGATCACAACACGCTACCGGAGCCCATCGTGTTCAGACGCAAGAAGAAGCAAGAAGACAAGACGCCGCCGGTGTTGGACCTTCGCCAGAAGCGCGACGCCAAAGGTTCCAAAGCCGTCGCCGAGATTCCGGCAGGCACCGAGGCGCGGCACATCATTGCAGCGGGTCGGAATAAACTCCTTCACGTGCCCGACGGACTGCGCTGTCACACGCTTGACTTGTCGGGCACGAGTATTGAATACCTGCCGGACGACATCGAAGTGTCAACGCGGCTGGACTTGAGCGATTGCAAACAACTGGTGCGCCTGCCGGCCAACCTGAAAACCGGCTCGCTCATTCTGCGCGACTGCACAGCACTGGAACAGTTGCCGCCGGGATTGCAGGTGAGCTTTCTGGACGTACAGGGTTGCCGATCACTGCGCGAGATCCCCGCTGACTTGAGTGTCAACGCCGGCCGGTTGAACCTGCGCGATTGCGCAATGATTCGGACTGTGCCGGCGGGCATCGGGCCAATTTCGCAACTCGATGTCGCCGGCTGCGTCGGCATGAAGACGCTGCCGGAAGGGTTGGTCGTTCACTCGTGGGTCGACATGGCCGGCACCGCGATCACCCAATTGCCCGAATCCATGCAGGGTGTTCAGATTCGCTGGCGAAGTGTATTGATCGACGAGCGCATCGCGTTCCGGCCGGAGGAGTTGTCGGTTGACGAGATTCTCAACGATCCGAACGCTGAACGACGTCGCGTGAAACTTGAACGGTTCGGATTCGAGAAGTTTATGGAAGCGGCCGAGGCAGACCTGCTTGACACCGACACCGATGCCGGCGGCCCGCGCAAACTGCTGCGTGTGCCCATCGAAGACGATGAAGATCTGGTCTGCGTGTCGGTGATCTGTCCGTCCACCGATCGGCATTACCTGATCCGCGTGCCGCCGACCATGCGCACTTGCCGACAGGCGGTGGCATGGACCGCTGGGTTTGATGACGCCGACGCTTACAACCCGGTGGTCGAGACTTGAATCGTATGGTCGGCCTTTTGGCCAAACGTGCGCAGGCGGCGCTTCGCATCGTCACGCGTCACCGGCCGATCCGGAATGCGATCGAGCACGCCGCTGCCGAACACGCTATAGAGATCGAGCGGCTGGAGATGCACGTAACCAATGTGGCAACCGCAGGTTTTCGCCGTGCATGGTTGAGCATGCAGTGCAGATTCAAACTCGGGATCGTAGATGTTGCCGATCGGCGCTTCGATGAAGTGACAGCGTTTGGCGCGGCCGTCACCATCAACCGAAATGACCGATTCACCCGCGTGACAGGCGTGGCCGAGACTTTGGTGTCGACGGTTGTTCAACTCGAACAGCGGATCGATGGAAGCGAGCCTGTCGACGTCGCCGGCGGTGTAGTAGTCCGCGTCGCGCTTGGATGCGTTGATCCATAAGTAGACGTTGCTCGGCAATTCTTTGCGGGGCATTTCGATCTCGTCGAAGTGTTCCTTCAAGCCGACTACACCAACGCTGTACCGCACACCGCGCTCACTGAGTTGTTCACACCGGCCGACGAAACGCTGCCGATCGACTTCGTCGGGGTGATATGTACACCAGAGGCCGAGCGTATCAAGGTCACATGCGGCAAGCCAGTCCAGTGAGCATGACAGGTTCGTCTGTATCGCCACCCGCTCGACGTGCGGCAGTCGGCTCAAGGTGGTCATCGCGTCACGGTACCACGAACGAATCAATGCCTCGCCCCATGGCGTGAACAACACGTTCGTCACCGCATCACGCTGTTGAACCCAGTACACAAATCGTTCGAGCTGTTGCCGATCGAGCGCCAACTGCTGTGGTGAATCCCGCCGCTTGGCGAACGGACAGTAATGGCAGTCGTAGTTGCAACTGGCAAGTGGCCCGCGATAGAGAATGGACAGCGCTATCGCCACGTGTAGTTCTCCATGCGTTCGCGGACGGGGGTAGAGTAAAGCCAGGGCCCAATCGCGTCCGATCGTTCGAGCCCGGCCAAGGTCAAACGAATGTCATCACCGGACAGTTCGGCAAGATTTAACTCAACCAACGCATCGACGCCAGACAGATCGTCAAACACGTCGCTGTTAAACGCGTGGCGATACGCGATGCAATTTAACCCTTTCGCTTGAAGCAGCGACATCAACACATATCGGCGGATACGTTCATCACGATCGAGTTGGAATCCGAACATGACGTCGCGGAACACATCACCGTCGCGCGCGATGTATTGATCGATGATGCCCATCACCTGTTCGCGGCGGACGGCGTACTCGAATGAATAATGCAACGCGCTGGTGTACGACCGCGCCCCGCTCCCGAGGCCGACCATACCGTCCGTCTGGCAACAGTAAACCGGTCCGTCCACGCTCACCGCGTCGCGCCTGCGAAACATGCGCATTGAAACCTGCTCATAGCCGGCTTCCCACAATTGATCCCGCCCCGCGCGGTAGAGCGACAGGCGCTGGTCATCCCACGCTTTCTGTAAGCGACCCAACCCGGTCAGTGGGCGGACGTAAAGCGGATAGAGATAGATTTCCTCCGGTTGATACTGCAGGGTTTGATAGATGGAATCCCGCCAACGCGCGGCCGTCTGTCCCTGACCGCCGTAAATCAGGTCGACATTCAGCGTTGCAAAGCCAGCATTGCGGATCGCCTGGAGCGCGCGGTGAATCACCTTTGCATCTTGCGTCCTGCCGAGGCTTTTGGACTCGTCGGCATCGAACGTCTGCACGC
>JANQKH010000672.1 GCA_028281215.1 Phycisphaeraceae bacterium
GACCAGAACCCGCCGAGGTCGCGCGTCTTGTGATAGGCACGCCACGCTTCCTTGCCCGTGTGCCTGTCGAATGCGGCAATCGAAGCGTCGGGAAGTTTCACTGGCGCGATGACCAGGTTGCCGGCAATCACCGGCGAGCCGTGATGGTCGTATTGGGCGTGGCGGGCGCCGAGTTCCTTCATCAGTTCGCGTTGCCAAATGACCTTTCCGGTCTGCGCATCGAAGCAGTAAAACTGGGCATCGCCGCTGAAGGTGTAAACCTTGCCGTCGTGCACGGTGGGCGTGGAACTGGAGGCGCCGCGTCGCGTGGGTGTGCGTTTCTCACGCTCGGGTCGTTTGTAGTCATGTTTCCAGATGATCTCGCCGGTGTCGGTGTGGAGGCAGAAGACGGTGTCGGCGTCGCGCTCATCGCCGTTGGTGGCGATGATGTAAAGGCGCTTGCCGACGACGGCGCATGAACCGTTGCCGCCGCCGATTTGGCGTTCCCAGATTCGTTTGGGGCCGTCGGCGGGCCATTGCCAGGTCCAGTCGGTTTCGCTGGAGATGCCGTCTTGGTTGGCCCCGCGGCGTTGCGGCCAATCGTCGGCTGAGGTGGCGCAGGTGATTGAAAGGAGCAAGATAGCGGCGATCCATTTCATGTCGAACCTCGTGATCAGGCAAGCAATTGCGGCAACGGTCCCGGTTGGTCGACCTCCTTGGTCGCGCCGGACAGATTGAAGTGTTCGCACGGCGCACCCGCGGCGTGCAGGAGGGTGCAATACAATGCGTTGATGGAGCGGTTGCCGGCGTCGCCGAAGGCCGGGTATTCGATGAATCGACCGGCGCGAAGTTTGCCGCCGGCGTTGCCGATCAACACAAACGGCCATTCCACGCCGCTGGAGTGATGCGTTTCCGCCGAGTCGGAGGTGAAGACGATGACGGTGTTGTCCATCATGTTGCCGTCACCTTCGGGCACGGCTTCGAGTTGTTTGATCAGGTCCGCGATCATCTCCATGTGTTGTTGGCGGAGCATGGTGTACAACTCGCGGTAGCCTTTGTTGCCGTCGCTTTCCCGGTGCCCCAGTTGATGCAGGCTAATGTTCATGCCCATGCCGCGGCGGTAGCCGTTGGGCGAACAGAGGCCGGAGCAGATCGTGACGACGTTGGTCAATCCGCTGATGAGCGACGCGGCTGCCAACTCGAACTGTGCCTGCATACGGTGTTTGTCATTGGCGGCGGTGTATTTGTCGGTTCGCTCGGGGGCGTGTTGGCGCAAGGTGTCGGACATGGCCGCGAGTTTCTTCTGGCGATCACCCATCGATTCGAAGGCGTGGACGTAGTGATCAAACTTGTCGCGTTCGTCGCCGCTCAATTCGCTTCGCACACGCTTGGTGTCATGCTTCATGAATTCCAACAGACTTGTGCGTGCGTCGAAGTGCTTGCGGGCATTCCCTTGCGCGACGCTGCCGAACAGTTGCCGGTAGGCGATGTCGGGATTGCATTGCGTGGCGATGGGTTGGTTCGGCCCCGATGCGGAACAGATGTAGACGGTGCCGGTATTGTTGTCGTCGGCCGCCTTGACGCCGAGCCCGATCATCGGGAACACGCCGGGAAACGCCTTGGCGATCGCCGCGTCGATGGTGGCGGCCAAGGGACGCGACGACTTGGGTGAACCAGCCAGCGCGGCATAACCGCCACTGTGAAACGGGTTGCAATGCTTGCCTTGCAGGCGTTGCAGAATGGTCACGCGCTTCTTGTGAGGTGCCAGCGGCGCGAGGTCGTCCGGCAATTCGTACTTGGCAAGCGGCAAGTCGACCACTTTGTCCGGCCCGCCGCGCATGAGACGTTCAATACCTTTCGGTTGCGCGCCCCATGGTTGAAAGCCGTTACTTTGCAGGACAAAGACGAATCGTTTGGGAACAGGCTTGCCCGATTCCGCGGATTCGATCCGCTCCGTGACCGACGAGAGCACAACACTGCCGGCTCCAAGCGAAACGCCTTTGAGAATATGGCGACGGGAGAAGGTCATGGCGAGCCTCCTTGTGTGGTGGTTGAATCAATCGAATCACGGCTTTTCGATCCGACCTTCATGGGCGTGCGGTAGGTAAATGAATCCGATGCGATCAAAGATGCGACCAGCGCCTTGAAACTGCCGTCGCTTTCGGTGTAGGCACGATCGGCTTCAATCAGTGTTCTGGCGTCGGCGGACGTTTCGTTGCGACCGAGGAAATAACGGAACACGTGCCGGACGAATACTTGCTGCACGCGGCGGGAGTCGGCGAGTTTTTGCATGAGATGGACGGCGTCACGCACATCGCCGTCGAGTCGATCGTCGCCACTTTGTGTGATTGCGCCGCTGGTGTCAACGGGCTTGTCCAGTTCCGACTCGCGATGTCGGCCGAAATGGTCGTACATCTCGAACGGCAATCCGAGCGGGTCCATGTGCTGATGGCATTTCCAGCAGAAGGTTTCGCGCGTGACGCGCATCTTCTGACGAAGCGTCAACGTGTCGTCGTCCGGCAGTTGTGCTTCAACCGTGATCGGTGTGTCGGGAATCGATCCGCCGAGCAAGCGTTCGCGGACCCACTTGCCGCGGTGAATCGCATGGTTTTCAAAGTTGGTGGAGTGGGCGATCAGCCAACTCGGTTGCGTGAGAATGCCGGCACGTTGTGCGGCATCGAGTTGCAACGGCATGTTCTTGGTCCAGCGGTCGGGATCAAAATTGTAGTGTTCAAACGTCCGGTTGCGTTTGTCGGCGAAGGGTGTGTCGGCGCCGGGTCGACCTTCACGTCGCGCACGGGCGGCAAGTTTGTCCTTGCTCTGTTGCCAGAAGCGCATCCACGAACCGGAGGACATGAACGAGCGGTTGGTGGTGAGCAGTTCGCGCAGCACCTGCTTGTCTTTGTTCAGGATGTGCAGCACAAGTAGATTGGTGTCTTCGACGAGCGAGTCGGGACTGTAGTTGCCGCCGAGCCTGGCTTTCCGTCGGGTTGCCTGGTCCTTGAAAACCTGCGGGGCGCGCGTGTAGCCGAAATACTCTTGGAAGAAACGGAGCAAGGTCGGCTTGCCAATGTCGTCGGCCTGAAGAATGCGCATCGCTTGGGCGCGTATCTGATCGGCATTGGTAAGCTTGCCTTTCATCGCCGCTTCGAGCAACAACTCGTCCGGCGCTTCGTCGGTTAAGGCGTAGGCGATCGCATAGGCGAGTTCGGTTGGCGCCAGTCGAACGCGGCCGTGCTCGTCCGGGTCACCTTGTCCCAGCTCGAAGCGAAACACCGCCCGTGGATGCAACAGCAGCGACGCCAATGTGGTCTGCAGGCCCAACTCGCGGCCGAGTTTCGATAGATTGGTTTTCATGAACGCGGCGTATCGTTTCGATTCAGCCGCCGACGGCTCGCGTTGGAGCACCTGCTCAAACGCGGCATCGATGATCTGCCCGATCTCACGGGGCGAGGATTCGTCGCGGCTGCGAAGAAATTGCTGAAATACCTGTGATTCCCGGCTGAATCGACCGCGTTTTTGAGTCATGATCTGCGCCACGCGCATTGCGTTGCTGATCAGCAATTCGGTCTCTGCTTCGCCGATCCAATAGAGCGCCGCGTAGTCGCGGATGCCGTCGCCGGCCAGTCCCCAAGGCGTGGAG
>JANQKH010000673.1 GCA_028281215.1 Phycisphaeraceae bacterium
AAGCCGGCTTCGGCTCCGACTATCGCAAAGTCATCAGCGAGACCCGCCGCGTCCTCGACAACATCAAAAAATACTTCCCCGATTACGATCCCAAACAAGGCTACGAGATCGCCGGCTTCATTTGGTTCCAGGGTTGGAACGACGGCGTCGGGTCCGGCAACCCGCAATACACCGAGCAGATGGCGCACTTCATCCGTGACATGCGACGTGATTTGAAGGCACCCAACCTACCGTTCGTCATCGGCGAACTCGGCACTGACGGCGAAAAAGCGGGCGGTTGGATCGCCACGTTCCGTAAGCAACAGGCCGCCGTCGCCGCGATTCCCGAATTCAAAGGCAACGTCACCTTTGCGCGCACCGCGCCTTACTGGCCGACACCGCCCGACCTTTCCAAACAGTGGGCCGCGTTTCGACAAGCCGCGCAAAAAAACGAAAAGAAGCCGAAAGATGACCCCACACGCATCGACCCCGGCGCGTTCTATTGGCAAAACTGGGAAATGAAATACAAAAAGGAACGCGCGTTCACCTCCGACAAACGCTACCACTACCTCGGCTCCGGCGCCTGCTACTACCAGATGGGTGAATCGATGGCCAAAGCGATGATCGGATTGGTAAAGTAATGCGGCAAACGTCATCGGTTCTCATGCGAACGCGTCAACGCCCTGCGTGATGGAAACACGTTGCGAATGAACGCAAACATCATCGATCGCCAGCGTTGGCAAACCCGTACCGCTCCAGAATTCCACGTTCAACCTTCTGCATTCCCGGCTATCATGCGCCTTGCTCTTCAAGGAGGTCATGATGCAACGATTCGCCGTCACCGCCCTGTTGATATCCGTTCTTTCATCCAACGCCTTCGCCGCCCAATCCACAGGCGGCCTCGACATCTACTGGGTTGACGTTGAAGGCGGCGCCGCCACGCTTCTTGTCACGCCCGCCGGCGAGACGGTGCTGATCGATACCGGCAATCCCGGCGACCGCGACCCCGCCCGCATCCACCAAGCACTTACCAAACTGGCCAAAGCGAAACAGGTCGACCACCTGGTCACCACGCATTACCACCGCGATCACTATGGCGGCGCGGCCGCGCTCTCGAAGAAAATTCCCATCATCAACCTGTACGACAATGCGAACTACGCTGAACGCGAACGCGAAGCCGGCGCGCCGTTCGGTGACTACAAAACCATGAAGGTCGGTAAACGCATTCACCTCAAACCGGGCGACACCATCCCTGTCAAACAAAAAGGCGATACGAAACTCTCGATCACCTGCCTGTGCGCGCGGCAGCAGTTCATCAAGGCCGGACCGCAACACCAAAAAAATCCCTACACGGGCGAACTGAAAAAACGCCGCGTCGATACCTCCGACAACGCCAACTCCATCGTCCTGCTCATCAAGTACGGCGACTTCGAGTTTTTCGACGGCGGCGACCTCACCTGGAATGTCGAAGAAAAACTGGTCTACCCCGTCAACCTCGTCGGCAAAGTGGACGTCGCCCAGGTCAACCATCACGGCCTCGATTCCAGCAGCAACCCCCTGCTCTACCGTTCCATCGAACCGCACGTGGTCGTCTTCAACAATGGCGACAAAAAAGGCTGCCAACCGCTGGCGTTCCTGGCGGTCAAAGACACGCCTTCAATCAAAGCGATTTTTCAGGTGCACAAGAACCTGCGCAAAGACAAGCAGCACAACGCCGACGATTCACACATCGCGAACCTCAAATCGAGCCGGGAATGCGAAGGCCATCACATTCAGTTGTCGGTTTCGCCGGACAGTAAGAAATACACGGTGAAAGTGGATTCGCGTGGGACGAGCAAGACGTTTGAGACGAAATGAAGGTTGAAGTGGGAAGTGGGATGTGATGCAGGGCGGCGTCAAGCGCAGCGGACCGCCACGATGCCATTGATGGATCCGTTTCGCTTGACACCACCCTACTTGCTGATTGCTCTTTTCAAACCGGAGACCGCTTCTTCGCTGGTCGCATCGTATTGATCTTCGGGAACGGCCGCCGCGCTGCCGAATGAGATTTGCGGCCGGGCGGACACCGATGCATCGTGACGCCGGCCGCGCAAAGAACCGTGGAGTTGATCGCATCCGGTTTTGGCGATGATGTTGGCTGCGGTGGACGCGTTGATCCCGCCGGCGGGGAGGATTTCGATGCGATCGTTGGCGCGTTCGATCAGTTCGGCAATCAGTGCGGCGCCCTGCGTTGCAGACGCTTCCTGCCCGCTGGTGAGGATGCGCGTGAACCCGAGGTCGATTGCCTGTTCCAACGCGGCGTTCGGATCCGGCACCACATCAAACGCGCGATGCAGCACGACCTGTTGATCACCAGTCTGACCAATGATTTGTCGGCAACGCTCAACATCCAGTTCACCGTTTGCGTGCAGGATGCCGAACACAATGCCGTCGGCGCCGTGTTCCAGCACAAGGTCGACATCGCGCTGCATGACGGCGAAATCACGTGAGGCGTAATCGAACCCGCCAGGTCGCGGCCTCACCATCGCCATTACAGGCAGATTTGTGACGGTTTTGACTTCAACGAGCGTACCCAGCGAAGGCGTCAGGCCGCCGAGCGCCAGCGCCGCGTTGAGTTCCAGCCGATCAGCTCCGCCACGTTGCGCCGCCAACGCATCGTCAACGGATGCGATGGCGACTTCAATCAGAATGGCTGATGCATCATTCATGGGTGCGGCCGATTCAACGCAAAACGAGTCATGCCATGCGCACAGTTTCGCCGGGGCGTGCGCAATGAGCCGCTATCACTACAACGATCATGCTGATCAAATGCAAGTTGCCGTGCCGCAAGTGACTCAATCGACTATGGTTGTCATACGCCCAGCCCTTGTCTCTACACACAATGGCGGGATGCCAGAGTTTTTCCATGCGATCACTAATCTGGTTTCGAAACGATCTTCGCATCACGGACAACACGGCGTTGTATCACGCTTGTGCACGGAGTGATCAGGGCGTGATCGCTGTGTTTCACGTGTCGCCCAAACAGTGGCAATCGCATGACTGGGGTCCGAACAAGGTGGATTTCGTGTTACGGTGCCTGGCGGTATTGAAAGAATCGCTGGAGGTTCGGGGCATTCCGCTGAAAATCATTCAGGGTGATCGTTTTTCTGACGTACCGGCCGCCCTGCTCAAACTGGCGAAGGCGGTCCAGTGCGGCGCATTGTTCTTCAATCGCGAGTACGAAGTCAACGAAGCCAAGCGCGACGCGGACGTGACGGATGCGTTCGAAAACGCTGGTCTGGCGGTGCATGCGTATCACGATCAAACGGTGATTCCGCCAGCGGACATTCACACGGCCAACGGCGATATCTATACGGTGTTCTCGCCATTCAAACGCAAATGGATCGACACGCTCAAACAGCGGCAACCGCTGGAACTTAGGCCTACGCCCAAGAAACAGGCGCCGGCAAAAGTGAAAAGTGATGACGTGCCGACGGATGTGAAACACTATCGATCGTTCAGCGACGCCGTGCGCGATCATTGGCCCGCCGGTGAAACGGAAGCGAAGCGACGCCTCACACGGTTCATCAACGCCGGGCTCGACAATTACAAAAAGCAACGCGACCTGCCGGCCTTGCATGGCACAAGTTCATTGTCGCCTTACCTCGCATGCGGGGCGATCTCAGCGCGACAATGCTTGCTCGCCGCGATGGAAGCGAACAACGGTCGGCTTGACTCGGGTAAACAGGGACCCCTTACGTGGATCAGCGAACTGATCTGGCGGGAGTTTTATCGCCACGTGATGGTCGGCTTCCCGCGCGTATGCCGCTACCAACCGTTCAAGGAAAACACCACTGCACTCAAGTGGAACGATGACGATGCCCTGTTCGAGCGTTGGTGCGAAGGCAAAACCGGCGTCCCCATTGTCGATGCCGCACAACGCCAACTCGTACAAACCGGTTGGATGCATAATCGCCTGCGCATGATCAGCGCGATGTACCTCACCAAAGACCTGTTCATCGACTGGCGGCGCGGCGAATCGTTCTTCATGCAGCATCTCGTCGACGGCGATCTCGCATCCAACAACGGCGGCTGGCAGTGGTCAGCCTCCACCGGCACCGACGCCGCCCCCTACTTCCGCATCTTCAACCCGTACACGCAAAGCGAACGCTTCGATCCCGACGGCGCCTTCATCAGACAGTTCTGCCCGGAACTGAAAGACGTCGACGACGGGGACATTCACGACCCGACCACCTGGCCGCCGTTGATGCAGCAGGCGTTGGACTATCCCGAACCGGTGGTCAATCACAAGCAAGCTCGGCTTCGGGCGATCGCGGCGTTCAAGGCGCTGGGTTGAATTCCAACGGAATCCATGTCGAATCGGTGTTACTGTCCGGCTTGTCGTGACAAGTCATGTAGACCGTGAATGTCATCGCGACCGAGGAGCGAAAATGAAACACCAACGTTTGCAATTGCTTGCCATGATGCTGGCCGGCGTGATCGTCCATGCGTCCGCCTTCGCTGAAATGAATGTCACGGCCACGGGTGTGACCGCAGGCCTGGCGGTGCATATCGGCTCAACCGACGGTCAATCCGAGCGTGCGCTCGCCAAGCCGGGCACGATGCTGGTGCATGGGCTGGCACTTGATGATGTCTCGCGGGACAAGGCGCGTCGCGCCATCGCCTCTGAAAAACTTTACGGCTTGGCGTCCATTCAAACCTGGCGCAACCGCACCCGCCTGCCTTACGCGAGCAACCTGGTCAACCTCGTTGTCGCCGATCTTGACGCGCTGAAGGATCACGCTCCGCCGCGCGAAGAAATCATGCGCGTGCTTGCGCCGCGCGGCGTCGCTTACCTGCGGCAGAACAACCAATGGACGAAAACCGTCAAGCCCCTGCCGGACAAAATGGATGAATGGTCACACTGGGATTACGACGCGACCGGCAACCCCTACTCGCGCGATGAGTTGGTCAAGCCCACCACGTCGCTGCGTTGGTATTCCGGACCGACCACGCGCGACGGCGGCGGCACGAAGGTCGGTATGCGCATCGTTGGCGGGCGGGTGTTTTATCCGATCATCAACCACCAGTTCTATGGCCGCAGCCGCAAATATGCAGAAAACGACCTCGTCGCGCGCGACGCGTTCAATGGTGTGTTGCTTTGGAAGAAGAAAATCGACGGCACGCCCGGCAACGGCAACATGCCGCCTCGTTTTTCACTCACGGCGGTGAACGACGCGGTGTTCGCATGGGTCAAGGATGAAAGCCCACTGCACAAACTCGACGCTGCGACAGGCAAGACGATTCTCACTTTTGACGACGGTCCGAACTGCCCGAAGGACTACCGCAAGTGGCACGGCAGCCGCAACTCGCCGGAGGAGATTCATCACATCGTGCGTGTGTTCGACGGCAAGGTCGCGCAGGTGTACCGCAACGTGCTTTACGTCAGCGATACAACGACCGGCAAACTGCTGTGGAAGAAGGACGTCGGCCAAGAGCACACGATCGGTTGGATCGTCGCGGCGGAAGGCAACATCTTTGCGATGCTCAGCGCGGCGAAATTGGTGAACAACCGCGGCTCGGCCATCGTCGATTGCCGCGACCTGATTGCGTTTGATGCGAAGACCGGCAACGAAGTGTGGCAGGACAAACAATTCGTCGGCCGACAGATGTTCCGCATGGTCTACCACCGCGACAGCCTGATCGTGCCGACATTCACCAAGCGTGAAAAGGCAAACTTCGGCGGCGAATGGTCTGTCGCCCGGCTGCGCGGCAAAGACGGCCGACAACTTTGGCACACCGACAAACTCAAAGGCACACGCGGGCACTACTCGGTCACCATCGCCCGCGATGATTCCGTCTTCGTCGGTCAGCAAGGTGGATTTCACGTTCGCTTCAAAGACGGCAAACCGCTGGGCACGATCGGCTGGGGGCAACACGATAACTCCTGCGCCGACCTCCGCGCTGTGCCCGGCTTCACGTTTTACGGCCTGACATTCATCAACAACGAAGGCGATCGCATCACGCGCGGACAAGCACGCTCCATCTGCGACACCGGCAACTTCCCCGCCTACGGCATGCTCTTTGGCGTGCCCTCCGGCTGCCTGTGCGCCGAATACATCAACGGCCATTACGCCCTGTCGAGTGAACCGATCGGTGAAGCAATGGAAGATGCACGGCGATTGGTAAAGGGGCCGGCGTTTGGGGCGAAGTTAGAAGTGGGAAGTGCGAAGGCGGAAACAAATCAAACCACCGCACCCCGTTTTGCGGGCGATCGAAGATCGCCAGCTGGTGACACCAACGCGTGGAACATTTTCCTCGGCAACGCGCGGCGCAGTAGCGCGACGGCTGCGATCGGACCCACGAAACCTACACAACAGTGGGCGGTGCAGGTCGGCCAGCGACCTGATGCACCACTTGCACAAGACTGGGCCGACAACGAACAGATCGTCGGTCCCGTTAGCGCGATGACCGTGGCCGACGGCAAAGTGTTCGTTGCGGAGCCGGATGCGCATCGTGTCGTTGCACTGCACGAAACGAACGGCAAGCAGGCGTGGTCGTTTACGACGGGCGCGCGGGTCGACTCGCCGCCGACGATCCTCGGCGAGTTGTGCATCTTCGGCAGCCGCGACGGTTGGGTGTATTGCCTGCGTGCCAAGGACGGCGAACTGGTCTGGAAGTTCTTCGGCGGGCTGTACGAAAAACAGATCGGCGTGCAAAGCCAACTCGAATCCGCGTGGCCGATCGTCGGCAGTGTGTTGCCGCACGAAGGTGGCGTGATCGTCAACGCGGGTCGACACTCAGCCGTCGACGGCGGTATTCAGGTTTACAAACTCGACCCTGCGACCGGCGCCATTCAATGGAAGACGCGCATCTGGACGGATCCTGATATCAACCGAGAAGACAAATTCCAATGGCGCAACCGTCGCCTGAACGATTTGCTGGTCAGCGACGGCAAACGGCCCTGCCTATGGATCACGCCTTTGAAGAATGAATACCGCGCCGGCGAAATCGTCGACACGATGAAGGAAGCCTATCCCGTCCGCGCGGTGCGATTCTCCAACGAAGCGAAGGCCAACGACATCGCCGACGCAACGTGGATCTGGGCGGGCAACTCGCAAGGTATGCTCAGCCGACGGGTTGAAAGTGTCGGCCGATTCGATGAAACCGGCGTGTTCTACGGCAACCTGCGGGCGAACAAAATCGCCTTCCGCGGCAGTACCCTCTACGCCTGGCACGGTTACCAACAAGTCCGCGGCTCCAAACTCCGCGGACCATTGCTGCGTGTCACGCTCACCAACGACGGCAAACTCCCCGACGGCACGAAAGGCGACGTCGCCGACTGGATCCAGAAAGCGCCGCGCTATGCCATCCCCCAAGCGATGATCCTCGCCGGCGAACGCCTCTATCTGGCATCCACGAAAGACGGTGAATTCACCGGACAGTTGCACGTCTACAACGCCGCCAACGGCGAACTGATTCACGAACAAGCCCTGCCCGCCGAACCGATACGCGACGGCCTGGCCGTGGCGAACGGGAAACTGTTTGTCAGTTGCGCGGATGGGAAAGTGATCTGTTTTGGAAACGCGAAGTGATTCGTGAAGTCGTCGGGGTGGGTCAAGCGCGGCGGACCTGCCACTGTTCCTGACCCAATGTCACCCGCGCATGGCGGGGCCGCTTCGCTTGATCCACCCTACTCCAACAGCATCCCTGATAGAAATAGCACTCGCCTAATTCACATCCGCGTACATCGTCCGTGACAACGAATCGAGTTTGGTCCAGATGTCGTCGGCGTGTTGCATCAGTTCACCACGGTCACGGCTTCGGTCGGGGCCGGCGAGGCGCCAGGCGACGAAGAAGATTTCGTCGTGTTCGCGCAGTTTTTCGTAAAGCGTGCGGCTGTTGGTCGCCTGCGTGAAGTTGGGCGGACTGGTGGGCAAACCGAGTGCGCCACGAATGCGGCCCATGCTTGGCGCTTTGAGCGGCGCCCAACCGATTTTGTTGAACTCTTTCGCGTCAACACCGATGCCCCAGAGGATGACCGACGCGATGATCGTGCTGGCTTCTTCCGTGGGCAGCCGGCCGCCGAAACTCAGGCCGTCGCCGCGAATCTTGGCGGCCTCGGCGTAGACGACGCGCATCGATTCGTACAGATCGACAAACTTCGCGCCGTTGAGCCCCGCAGTGGTTTGAGCCGACAGGGCGAACTTGAAGAGCGTCTGGTTGTAGCCGCCCTTGTTGTCATTGTTGCCCGGCCCGGTTTGCACCGCCGGCGAACTGAGCACCACCACCTGCCGCACACCCTTGTACGCCTTGGCTTTCTTGATGAGCGTCGCAAGATTCTTTTCGTAGGCCAGCAGCAAGTCGTCGTTGAGTTCCTTGTCGCGCCCGTCATTGAGCCCGAAGTTGATAAAGACGACGTCAGGTTTGGCGATGCCGAGCAGTTCATCGATCCACGTCGCGGCGGACTCGGCGGTCGCGCCGTTCTTGCCGCCGTTGAAGAACCGAAGGTTGTGCTTGGGACGATACGCCATCAGTGCGCTGGCGAGTGAACGGGTGTAATACTGCTGTTGCGTGACATCGTCACCGACGAAGAGCACGCGGTCGTTTTTCTGGATGATGTCGGTGAATTTCAGTGCTTCGGTCTGAATCGGTTCAAGTTTGATCGTGCCGACGTGCGTTTCGACCTTGGCGGGGACGTAGACATCCTTGTCATCACCTGACTTGGTGTTCCCGGACTTGCCGTCGCCTGCGTTGGCGCTCTTGTCGACGGAGTTGGAAGGTGTGGACGCACAGGCGGTCAAACCCAACGCGACCAGAAGGACGAAACAGGAACGAAGCATGGCAAAGCCTCCGGGCTTTATAGATGGAACATCACACGCAGAACATCGGTGATACGGGCGTCTGGACTGTCAAGGTCGCACTCGGTGCCGATAAGAATTTTACACAGAGTTCACAGAGAGCACAGGGAGCACGGAGGGGAAACGGGATTGAATACAGGAAAGCGTGAAAACAGAAAAGCAAAAAGGAAAGCGAAGGGGACGACGATGGATTCACAACCAATCTTCGTGCTATGTGCCCTCCGTGAAAAGCGGTTACCTCACCCATTCATGAACCGCTTCATCTCCGCTACCGCATCGCGTAATCCGATAAACACCGCCCGGCTGACGATCGCGTGGCCGATGTGCAGTTCGCGGATGTGTTCGAGACGGGCGATCGGTTGTACGTTCTGATAATTCAACGCGTGGCCGGCGTTGAAACGCATGCCGGCGGCGTGAATCTGCCGGCCGGCCGAACGTACCGCCTCCAACTCCTGCGCGACCCGCTCGTCGTCCACGTTGCCGCCGCCATCATGAAACGCATGCGCGTACGGCCCTGTATGCACTTCACACACATCAAAACCCACGTCGGCGGCGGCGGCGATCTGCTCCTG
>JANQKH010000683.1 GCA_028281215.1 Phycisphaeraceae bacterium
TTCCACGCCGGAGTATCGCGCGCTGATCACACCCGGCGCGCCGTTCAACGCGTCCACCTCAAGCCCACTGTCGTCGGCGAGGCAGAGCATCTCGCTCGCGTCGGCGTAATAGCGGGCCTTGAGCACGGCGTTGGCTTCAAAGGTGTCGCCGTCTTCGACCGGTTCATCGATGGTCAACCCAATGTCAGCAAGTGAAACAAACTGCACATCGATCGGCCCGGCGTCCGCTTCACACTGCGCAAAGATGGACCGGATTTCTTCGAGCTTGTGCGGGTTGGAGGTGGCGAGAAGGATTTTCATTTGGTGATTTGGCGATTGGAAGAATGGAACATTGAAAGTCAGGTTATCGAAGCAAATCGCCAAATCGCTCAATCACCAGATCGCCCCATTCACATATTCCACCAGTGCAGATTGATCTGCGGAAAGATCACATCGTGCACGTCCGCATCCTGCACTTCGAATTTTTCAACCTCCGTCATCTTGCCGAGGTAAGCGGAGTCTTCGGCGAGCTTTTCTGCGATGTCGGCGAGGCATTCAAAGCGTGACACGTGTTGCATGAAACGCTTGATGCCGTAGTCGACCGCCTGTCCGCGACGGATGACGAATGGCCAATCGCTTGCCTGCATCAACAACAGTTCGCGGCCGGCTTTCTGCAACAGCTCTTTGATCTGTTCATTGTCCTGCCACGGCAGATTGCACGTCAGTTTGCCGAACGTTGCTTCGCAGCGGTATTCGATTTCCCACATCCAGTCGACCTGTTCGTTGGTCCAGACGCGGTGATCGCCTTCCTCGCCCCACGACCCCTCCGGCAGCGCGACGATCTTGTCCGGCGGATGGCTTTGCAAAAACGCCTCGGCGGTTGTCACTTCCACTGCGGGATCGCTGTTGAGATTGAGCAGCACGTCGCGTAGGAATTGCGGGCCTTCGAACCACCAATGGCCGAACAGTTCGGCGTCGAAACAGGCGACGACGATGCCGTGCCGACCGGTTTTGTCGCGGTGTTTTTGCAGTTGCGATTTGATGTAGTCGCAAAAGTGTGACGCGTGTTCGTGGATGCGGCTGGGCGTGTCGGTCGGGTAGTAAAGGTGTTTGTCGCCGAGGTCCACCTTGCTGCCGGTGACTTTCCAGTAACGCAGGCCGCGGCGCGGGCCCCATTTTTTGTGGAATTCAAGGTAGTCGCCCGCGGCGGGGTAGCCGATGGAGCCGGACCAGACCTGTTCGCAGACATTTTGATCGCGAGCGAAAGCGGCAGCGCGGGCCGGGCCGTTGCCGTCACTGTTGACACCGTGCGGTTCATTCACGCTTCGCCATCCGCGCGCGGGGTATTTTGCCGCCTCTTCCCAGTCGACTTTTTCCGGCTTGCCGTCATTGATGACAAACTCGCTGCGGCAACCTTCGATCAAATGGTTCTCGACGAAGAAATGCGTGACGCCTTCGTCAGCAACCAGGTGTTCGATGCCGATGCGATAATCCTTGCCCGCCCAGCCGATGGGTGGATGCCAGGGCCCGCCCGGCCGGTACGCACACTCGGGTAACCACATGCCGCACGGGCGGAAACCGAGGATGCGTTCGCTTGACGCCAAACCGGCGCGAATCTGGGCGCGGATACTGGAATCTTCATAGAGCAGCGGCATGTAACCGTGCGTCGCGTTGGAAGTGAGTATCTCGAAGAACCCACGTTTGGCACGGTCGGCGTAAGCGCCCGGAATATCCCGGCCGATCTTTTCAAACTGCGCCAATCGCTCGCTGAACCACTCGATCCAGAAATCGGCGAGGTACACCATGTGCCCGTTGTCGAGCTGCTCGAATTCTTGTTTGTCCTGCTCCGCGCGGGCGATGCGGTCACGCAGGTAGTGCTCGAAGCCTTTTTTGAAATGCTCATGTGAAAGCTGTTCAAGCAGGACGGGCGTGAGGCCCATGGTCAGTTTCGGATTGCCGTTGAGGAACTCACATTCATCGACCATCGCGAGGATGGGCAAGTAGGTCTCCGCCGCAGCCTCGTAAAGCCAGTCCTCCCCGTGCGGCCAAACGCCGTGGTTCAGCACATACGGCAGATGGCCGTGCAAAACGAAGCAGAAACTGCCAAGCGGTTCACTCATCGTGCTGGCATCGTAACGGGCAAAACGAAGTGATGCGAAGTGGGATCACGCCTCTCCCTCGGAGGGAGGGGAGTTAGACGGCGCATCATTGCACCAATCAATTCCTCTTCGCCGAAGAAAGAGGAAGCGAATGGCCCTTGACGTCACCCCGCTTCCATCCGATGATGGTTGCGCACACAAGGACGTGTCACCATGAGTCGAACCACTACCGGCCGTAAGGCCGAGGTGGTGGCCGGTGCTGAGCGAAGCGCGGAACGGATTCCGACGATCGCCCCTCTCAGTTCCACCGCCGCCCCGAAATTATCGGAACTGCCTGTTGATCTGCCCGCCGATACGCCGGTCGAGCCGCAGTTGCGCTACGTCGACGCACCGGTCGGCGCGGCGCTCGAAGGCCAACGTATTCACTTCGTCGGCATCGGCGGGTGCGGGATGTCCGGCTTGGCGAGGATGGTCCACGCCCGCGGCGCGATCTGCACCGGCAGCGACCTCGCCGACAGCCCCGTCATCGAATCGCTGATGGATGAAGGGTTCGCAATCAGCCTGACGCAAACGGCGGAGAGCGTACCGCCGGATTGTGACGCACTGGTAATCAGCGCGGCGATCCCCACGACACATCCGGAAGTCGCTGAAGCCGAACGGCGCGGCGTTCGCATCGTGAAATACGCGCAGATGCTTGGCGAGTTGATGCTTGGCCGCACGGGCGTCGCCGTCGCCGGCACACATGGCAAATCGTCCACCACCAGCCTGCTCAGCCACATTCTCATTCACGCCCAGCGCGATCCGTCGTTCATCGTCGGCGCCAACTGCGAACAGATCGGCGGCGGCTCCCGCTGCGGGGGCGGTGACGTGCTCATCGCTGAGGCGTGCGAGTTCGACCGTTCCTTCCACAACCTCCATCCCACCCTCGCCGTCATCCTCAACATCGAAGAAGACCACCTCGACTACTACAAAGACCTCGACGAAATCAACGAATCATTCGCGCAATTCGCACAGCGATTGCCGAACGCCGACGAAGGTGGACTACTATTGATTGAACAGTCAATGCAACAGCGCGATGTGATCACATCAGGTTTGCAATGCGAAGTGGAAACGATCGGCTTCGATGCGGATGCGGATTGGCGCGTGTTCATCGACGAATCAGAAGCAAAATTGCAAACACCCGGCACGCCGAGCCTGAACGAAGCGAAGGGGCGGAGCACCGACGGCGCGAACGATCTGCTCGAACACCGCCCACTCACCCAACTGTTCCACCGCGGCGTCTGCGTCGCCGAGTGGCAGGCACCACTGCCCGGCAGACACATGGCATACAACGCGTGCGTCGCGGCCGTGCTCGCCCATCGTTGTGGCGCGGCGTGGAAAGACATCGAAACCGCCATCCGCACCTTCCACGGCCTCGATCGGCGCATGCAATGGATGGGCACCCGTCCTTCACTGAGCGGCCCGAACGGCG
>JANQKH010000687.1 GCA_028281215.1 Phycisphaeraceae bacterium
GAAGATCGAAATCGCCCGGCACCTGGAAGCGATGGGTGTGGACATCATCGAGGCCGGCTTCCCGATCACCAGCCAGGGTGATTTTGAATCGGTGAGGACGATTTCACACGAGCTCGAACGGGCGGTGGTATGTGGTTTGGCGCGTTGTGTGCCTCGCGATATTGATCGCGCCGGCGAAGCCCTTCAAGGCGCGCCGAACCCGCGCATTCACGTGTTCTGCGCGACAAGCAAGATTCACCGCGAACACAAACTCAAAAAAGCGATCGACGAAATCATTCGCCTCAGTGAAGACTCGATCGCGCGGGCGCTTCAGTTTACCGATAACGTTGAGTTCAGCCCAGAAGACGGTTCGCGCACGGAGTTGGAGGTGCTCGTTGACATCACCGCAGCCGCAGTTGAAGCCGGAGCAACGACGATCAACATTCCCGACACCGTCGGCTACGCGGTGCCGGAGGAGTACGGCTACATCTTCAAGTACCTGCGCGAACAGATTCCCGCGATCGATGAAAAGAACATTTACCTTTCATCGCACTGTCATAATGATCTGGGGCTCGCGGTGTCGAACAGTCTCGCCGCAGTGCAGAACGGCGCCCGGCAGGTCGAGTGCACGATTAACGGCATCGGTGAACGCGCAGGCAATGCGTCGCTTGAAGAGGTCGTGATGGCGCTGCGCACGCGGAGGGATTACTACGAGCAGTACACGACCAACGTCAATACGAAAAAGATTTTTCCCGCGTCGCGTATGGTGTCGACGATGACCGGCTTGTTCGTGCAGCGCAACAAGGCGGTTGTCGGAGAGAACGCGTTCGCGCATGAGGCCGGTATTCATCAGGACGGCATGCTCAAGCACCGCGATACGTACGAGATCATGGATCCGCGTGATGTGGGCATTCCTGAAAGCAAACTGGTGCTGGGCAAACACTCCGGCCGACACGCGTTTCGTGAGCGTATCGCTGAGTTGGGTTACGTCGTGGACGAAGCGGTGCTTGAAAAGGCGTTCGAGGCGTTTAAAGCGCTGGCAGACAAGAAGAAGAATGTATATGACGAAGACATTGAAGCGCTGCTCGATCAGCAGTTGCAGGAAGAGCGGCAGCTTTGGGAACTCGAACGGTTTCAAGTCACGGCGGGGACGGGTTCGATTCCGACGGCGACGGTCGTGTTACGCGACTCGTCCGGCAACGAAGCCATGGACGCCGCGACCGGAGACGGCCCCATCGACGCGGTTTACTCGGCCATCCAGCGCATCACCAATGTGCAGATCGAGTTGCTTGACTTTGACATGCGTTCAATCACCGGCGGCAAAGACGCGCTGGGCGAAGCGTCGATCGAAGTGCGACACCACGACCGTAAGGTGCGCGGGCGAGGCTTGTCGACCGACATCGTCGAGGCGGCGGCGCGGGCATACCTCTCGGCGATCAACCGCATCAAGACCATTGATGCCAAGCAGGTCGCGGCCACAACCCTTGGCGTCGATGCCGACGAACAGCCCGCCGCGCAACCGTAATCCCGCCTGAATGGCAGACATGTTTGGGGCCGGTTGACAGGGACAAAGGATGCTCGGCGACCTGTCCCAGTGCAGTCCCTGCGCTGTCACCCCCAAACACATGAATCTCCGTGGCCCCAAGGAATCAAACCATGAAATCAACGGTCGAAGAAATCCGTGCGCGTTTCGACGCCGACGTCGATCGCTTCTCAGATTTGAACACAGGACACGCAGCCACCATCGACGCCAAGCTTGCGATGGAACTGGTTGCGGATGCAGCAATCGCCGTGACGCCGCATGCGAAACAGGTCGTCGATATCGGTTGCGGCGGCGGCAATTACGCCATTACCTTGCTTCAGCGATTCGACAACAGCGACGTCACGCTGATCGATTTGAGTCGCCCGATGCTGGAGCGTGCGGCTGAACGTGTGGCGGAGTACACCGCCGGTCGAGTCGTGACGATTCAAAACGACATTCGTGATGTCGAGTTGGAAAAGGGCAGCGCGGATGTGGTCGTCGCGGCGTCGGTGTTGCATCATTTACGCACTGATGAGCAATGGCGCAAGGTTTTTGCGCAGGTATTCAACACGTTGCGGCCCGGCGGTTCGTTCTGGATCGTCGACCTGATTCGCCATGAAAGCCCCGCGGTGCAGGAGTTGATCTGGCGGCGCTACGGTGAACATTTGGTATCGTTGCGCGGTGAAGCATATCGCGAAGAGGTTTATGCCTACGTAGAAAAGGAAGACACGCCGCAGACACTGCCGTTTCAGTTGGACCTGTTACGGCAAGTGGGATTTAGGAACGTTGATGTGCTGCACAAAAACACCTGCTTCGCGGCGTTCGGTGGCGTGCGTCATGTTTGATCGAAAGCGCGTACTGGTGCGATGAAAACGATCAGTCAGAAGATGAGGCGTCCTGCATCCAATGCCCGAGCAGCGCACTCGCCTTGTCCATGCACGATTCACGATTGTCGGCATCCGCGTCGCGGGGCAAGGGTTGATCCATTTCCAGCGGCGGAATCGCATCGAGCGGGTGGAGCGGTTCGTGGAAGGCGGTTTGCCCTGATATTTGTTCGATAGTTGTTTCGTCTGATTGTTCGCCAATTGAATTGATCGCGTCCATCATGTCCGCGACGGCGTTGTCCACCAGTTCCACGGTCGAAGGGGCATCGTTAGTCGCGGGCAAGTCCGGTTTGGAATTCGGCTGCGATGCCGGATCGGACAATGCCTTCGAACACGGAGGTTCAAATGCCGGTTCGCGATCTTGTTCTTCTTGTTCAATTCTTAGAAGTGGTTCGTCGGAGGACGCCGTATCATCGATGTTGTCTGCTGAGTTGACAATCGTTTCCACGTCATCGCAAGTCTGGTTCGACGGTGTTTCACAATGCGATTCGTTTGCGCTCTCGATGTCGCACGACGTTGTAGGCTCAACAATCTGAACCGGATCGGCTGGATCAGCCGTCTCAGTTTCGTTCAGCGGTTTGGAGCGGTCTTGTGGTGCATCATCATCTTGCTTGATTTCAGATTCGTTGGAAGCAGCCGGTTCACATTCAGCCGACGATGGCTCGGTGTTCAACGCGATCGATGTGGTGATCGTCGGCGGTGTGGCTGCCAACGATGGTGGCAGGGCGGTCGTTTGCTCGTTGTGGGATGATGAATCGGGATCGGGTAGTGGCGGGCACATCGCGGTCGGGATCAGATGATGGGATTCATCGGGCGACGTGGTTTGATCGTTCGCCGTGTCGGTGTCAGCGGCCGGGCAATCGGCTGGAGCGTTTTGTTCGGTGGCGGGCGTTGTGTTTTGCTCTGGCGGCGATGTTGAAAGAGTGGCTGCCAGGTCCGCGCGGTCACGTTGCTGTTGTTCAAACGCGTGGTAGCAATGATCGCAGTAGACCTCTTGGTCGCGCAGCCAAGCGGTTTCGTGGAGCGGGATGGTGCAGCCACATTCCTGGCAAGCTTCGGGGTCGAATGTGGGCCAGTTCCATCGCGATTCAAGAAAGGCGCGCAGGGCGGCGGGTTGATGGCGCGGCGCGGTTCGGTCAGACTTTGATGGAAGGGGCTGGTTCGGTTGCCGTGGCGTCGTTGACCGCCGTCGCCGCCGGCGTCGTGAAACTGGACCCAATCGAATCATCCGCGCACACTCCCACTCACTGACTCGATCGGCGAGCCTGTGACCAACGTCGGCGTTTGTGTGGGGCCGCTTGATGAGAGCTGGTGATCGGCGAGGCCGACATGAGCCTTATCGGACGCCGGGGCTAATTCTTCGTCGAGCTTGATGAAAGGCAGGTGGGACGGGCATCTCGCCCGTCAATGGTTGACTGCGACAGGCGAGACACCTGTCCCGCCGGGTGAAGTTGGTGACTGGGCATCCGACGGCCTGCTCTTACGCCAACCGATCATAGGTTTCATTGATCAGTGCTTCGGTTTCATCCCAGCCGACGCATGCGTCGGTGATGGAGACGCCGTAAGCGAGTTGGTTGGGATCGTCGCCAAGTTTCTGGTTGCCCGGGTTGAGATTGCTTTCCAGCATCAGGCCGATGGCGGCGTGGTTGCCGGCGAGGCGTTGCTCGACGACGTTCCGCCACACGCCGGCTTGTCGGCTGTAATCCTTTTCCGAGTTCCCGTGACTGCAATCGACCAGAAATGCAGAGGGCAGACCCGCGTCGGCCAGTTGTTGTGATGCGTCCTGTAGTTTCTCGGCGGCAAAGTTCGGACCCTGCCGGCCGCCGCGAAGGATCAGGTGCCCCCACTGGTTGCCTGTCGTCTGCACGACACAGGTATCACCTTCTTCATCGATGCCGAGAAACGCGTGCGGCGTGCGTGCCGAGATCATCGCGTTGAGCGCCACGTCAAGGCTGCCGTCTGTGCCGTTTTTGTAACCCACGGGCATGGACAAACCGCTGGCCATCTGGCGATGCGTCGGTGACTCGGTGGTGCGTGCGCCGATTGATGCAAGCGATATCAGATCGGCGATGTATTGCGGCGTGATTGGCTCCAGTACTTCCGTCGCGGCGGGAAGACCCATGTCGCCGATCTCACAGAGAATCTTGCGCGCTAATGCCAAGCCTGAGGCAACATCGAATGAGTCGTCCAGATGTGGATCGTTGATCAGGCCTTTCCAACCGACCGTGGTTCGCGGTTTCTCGAAGTAAACACGCATGACCAGAAAAATACGATCGGCGACCCGTTCGGCCAGTTCGCGCAGGCGTCGGGCATATTCAAGACCGGCGTCGGGGTCGTGGATCGAGCAGGGGCCCACCACCGCCATCAGCCGATCGTCCTGCCGGAGCAGGATGTGCTTAATGGCGTTGCGGCTGTCGATCACCGTTTGGGTGGTCTGGGCGGAAAGCGGATGTCGCTCTTTCAATTCGCGCGGCGAGACCAGCGGCTGGGTCGCGAGAATGTGCAGGTTCTGAGTGGATGGCGTTTGGGCTTGCTCGGTCATGGCGGCACGTCGATTCAATCGGCAGGCTCACAGCGGGCGGCTTGCGCCTTCTCCGGGGTCGTGTAGGGGCAGATCAGGCATGGTAGCTTCGCGGAACCCATGATGAAAGTGGAGCGGGAGAATCGCGGGGGAAACAGTCTATGGAAAGTAGTCATGTCGAGCACATGGATCGGACCATGCGCTTGCCGTGTTTCAAACCGCTTTGCCTTGGACCTTGTCGCAGGAATGCCGCAGCTCGGAATCGTCGATAGTGAGTAGGGGTGGTTCCTCATTGCCAAGCGGCCGAGGCGAATCCGTCAAGGCTCGTTCCACTCGCTACGATAACCCAAGTGGGACGTTGCCGGACCCGGCGAAAGGAAACTGGGATGCGAGAATACGACGTCATCAAAAAGAGTCCCTTCTTCAAAGTCATGCACGGGCTGAACAAGGAGAACCTCAGCGACCACAAGGTCGGTATGGTTCAACTCGTGGATATGTCCTCCGCCGAGCGGCTGCGTAAACAGGTGGAGGCGGCGACAGGGGTGCGGCCGACGTACACCTCGCTGGTTATCAAGGCGGTCACGCGCACGCTGAATGAGCAACCGCACGCCAATCGCATTCGGGTTGGCCTGCCGTTTTTCAAACGCAACGTGCAACTCAAAGGCGTGGATATGACCGTTGCGGTCGAGCGCGATGAGCCGGGTATCGAACAGGCGGCCTTTGCCGGTACGATTGAATCGACTGACGAAAAGAACATCGCGCAGATCACTGAAGGCTTGCGCGAACTGGCCAATGCCACGCCGGAGAACTGTCCGCGCTGGCGGCAATTCAACTGGATCGTGCGCAAGCTGCCCGCGTGGTTGGCGTTGAAAGTGCTTTCGATTCCGAGGCTCAGCGCCAAGCTGTGGATCCAGCATCGCGGCGGGGCGGTGATGGTGTCATCACCGGCGAAGTACGGTGCTGATATGGTGATCGGCGCCTGGCCTTGGCCGTTGGGCTTTTCGTTCGGCTTCGTGAAGCGTCGGCCGATCGATGTCGACGGACAGGTTGAGTCCCGCCCGACGATGTATGTCACATTCAGTTTCGACCGTCGACTCATGGCCGGCGCGCCGAGTGCTCGTTTCTTTCAACGCGTCTGTGAGCAGTTGGAAAATGCTGAAAGTGAGTTGATGGAAGGCGTTCACGAGACGTCTGCGGACCACGTTGACCAGACGTCGCGACAAGCTGGTTGAGAATCTGTGGCGACCGGTGCGATTGGACACTGAAAAACACTTTAGGTGGAACGGTGCCTCGACCGTCAAAAGGGACTACGGCACGCGAAACGGCTGTTCGGCCATTCGGTTTTCCACTTGTCGAACCGAAGCTTGGATAAAAAACAACCCCGACTTACGTCGGGGTTGCGGGGTTATTCAATTGTGGTTTACTTTGTCTTGTTCGCCAGCCTGCTTGATTCAGGCATTGCGGCGGCGGCGGAGGCCGATGCCGGCGAGGCCCATGAGGCCGAGCAGTGCGGTGGCCGGCTCCGGAACGCCAGCTTGGACGCCGGGGGCGATTTCGGTCTGGCCGGAGCCGATGAAGTCACCAGTCTCGAACGGGAGGATCGTGCCGGGCGAGCCGACGCCGCCAATGTCGATCGTGAAGTCGTTGAACGGATCGGCGTCACTGCTGTTGAAGTCGGCGAAGTTTTCGCCGGCCGCATCACCAATGTCGGCCAAACCTGCCCAGATGCCGATGTCGTTGAGAATCTGCTGGGTCAGTGCGTCGCTGAGGACGGTGTCCGTCGGGTTCTCAAAGTTGGTCGTACGGGGCACAACCACGAGGCCTTCATCCTGAATGATGTCGGTAAGGATGGCGTTGAGCAGGCCGGGGTTGATGTTCGGGTCATTGATGTCCGGGAGAATCGCCGTGATGAAGTCGTCGCCGGGATCAAGATTGTCCGGGGAATCTTCACGGAAGAGCAGGCGAGCCTGGTTTTGCGTGGGAACCAAGGTGTTCACCGTGCTGGTCTGAACCGTGGGAGCCGGGAAGTTGAACTGGGCAGCGGTTTCCGGGCTGGTGTTGATGTTACCGGGCTGCACGTCTTCTTGCGGCTTGAGCGCCCACTCGGAAACCGACTGGGGATC
>JANQKH010000692.1 GCA_028281215.1 Phycisphaeraceae bacterium
AACACGCCGCCAAGCACGGCAATGATCAGAAAGTAAGGCACCGCCAGTTCCGGCCAGAACCAACCCACCACCGCCCAGCCGATGCTCAGGTTGATCGCCATGAGCAGTGACTGAACCATGCGGCCGCGCACGAAGGCGGACACTGATTCATCCATCTGTTTGACCAGATGCGCAGCATGGCCCTGATGTTTGGCCGGTACAAACTGACTGATCCACCGAATCACCGCATTGAAATCGCGCGTGAAGAAGAAGAAACAAAAACCGATGATCGTCGCGAACAGCGCGGTATAGACAACCCAGTCAAACAGCCCGCTGATCAGGCCGTATCCGATACCGAGGGCCTTGAACACAAGTTGGGTGACGGCTTTTCGCGTGTCGGCCGACACGCGGCGGGTGGTTGGTGCGCCGCTCGAAGGCTTGCCGTTACGCTTGACGCCTGCAATCTGGCCCGCAGGGATTTTGATCTCGCCGGCGACCTCGCTTCGAAATACCACCTGACCGTTCTGCATGTCGGTGATCGTGCCGACCAGTTTCGTGCCGTCTTTGAGTGTCAGTTCGTCCGCGGCGTCCGGCAGGGTGGTGGAGGATTTGCCGGGGTCAGGCGTCACTGACTTATTGGGATCGAGACGCGAGTCAGGCTGCTTCGGGTCTGGTGTAAGACTCGGGTCTTCATCCAGCAGGCCGATGTCGACGCTGAGGTCGTGAATCACGCGAATGCCGCTGAGCAGCGAGTTGCGTTGCCCATACAGATCGTTGGCTTGTTTGACGAGGGTGGGCACGACCAGCCGGGTCACCAGTGCAATGACACATGCGCACAACAACAAAATGGCGGCGGCGGAAACTGTGCGCGAGACGTTGTACCGCTTGTTCATCATCGTTACCAGCGGGTTGAACAGATACGCCAGCAACAAGCCCAGCATGACCGGCAGCGTGATCGCACGTTCGCTGTAAAGAAACCAGACCAGCAACACCGCGACGCCAATCATGAACAGGTCGCGGACCCAGACAATCTCCCAGATGTGACGGGATGCGGCGGCGTCACCGGCGGGTTCGGCGACGACGGCGGGACGGTCCGGCCGGTCAGTGGTCGGTTCATCGATGCGCGCCGGGATGTCGTCGCCGGCTTGCGGCGCCGTTTCCGCAATGGTCGGCACGGCCTTGACGGTTTTTCTTTTGGCGGACTTGCGTGCTGTTTTCTTCCCGCGCGCGGGCGACGCCTTGGAGGATGCGGTTTTCTTTGCAGCCTTCTTTGTAGATTTAGACGCGGCTTTCTTTTTGGATGACGAACTGGACGTCGTCTTTTTTGCCGTCGCCTTCTTTCTGGATTGTTTCTTTCTGGTCGCCACAGTTCCGTTTTCGACTTAATAGGGTGATTAACTCAGTCCTGACGCGTCAACGGCGGCGAGAAAGGATCGCCTCGGAACTTTTTTGCAATTTTGTAACCCCCCGCGGACGTGCGACAGGGTCCGTCAACCGTTATCGCTCAGAATCAACTGCGGGGCGAACGCTTCGTCAAAGTCGAACACGTCGTAGAAATCTTCTACTTGATCGTTGGCGGTCTTACGCATGAGGTTGGCGTCGACCATGGCGAAGACAATGCGGCCGAAGTCCTCGCAACTGGTGATGCGCCAGCGGCGCAACACGGTTTGCGCCATCAGGCCGTACTGATCGATGGCGAAGTCGCGCAGGCCGAGGCAGAGTTGTTCCCCACTGACGTGGCGTGTTTCGGCGTCGGCTTCGTAGGCGTCCTCGTCCTCGAAGGTGGACGGATCGGGCTCGCCGTGAATCGATCGAACCGTGTGGTCCAACCCGCGCTGCACGAAAAGAAACGCGTCAATGGGATATCTGGTTTTGATGGCTAATTCAATAAGTTCCATACCTGTCCCAATTATACGCGCTCCGGAATTGGAGCAAGCCGCCGATGCAGGGCAAGGCCACAAAAATTTTTCATCAAGTTGATGCGAGTTGGGATTGAACCGCACGCCGGCCGCGCTGCGTCGCCGATAGCCGCTACCATGTAGTGAATGTCTCACACGCCCGACAATTCGCCGCTGCCGCATCGAACCG
>JANQKH010000325.1 GCA_028281215.1 Phycisphaeraceae bacterium
AAACAATATCAGCAACCGATTTGGCAGTCCGGCATGACGACATGGAAAAACGCTTGCGACCGCGTGCAGCCGAGCGTCAGTGCGACCTGTTCGCGCCTGGATGGAATCTGATCGAATGTTGCGCGCATCGTGCGCACGGCAAACGCGCACGCCACCATGAACTGTGCGAGAATCACAGCCGGCAATTCAAACACCACCAAGTCCTGCAACCACTTCAGCGGATGCGAATCGCCGAATTCGATTTCACCGAGAATGCGAAACAAGACGAGCAAACTGATGCCCACCACCAGCGGCGGCAACACGATGGGAATGTCGAGCATCGCATCGACAAAGTTCTTGCCGCGAAATTCATGCCGCGACATCAGGTAACCGATCGGCACCGCCACCCACAGTGAAACCACAGTGGTGATCGTGCACGAAATCACACTCAGCCAGATCGAATATTGAATCTCGCGCTGTTTCAATGTCTCGACCACGGGGTTCACCCACGGCGATTCGCCCGGCTGCGGGTTGTCACGCGGATGGGGCACCGCGTAGGTGATGTCGGCAGCGAGCATGAGAACGATCAGCAGCAGGTAACTGCCGCCGAGAATGACCAGGCCGGTGTAAAACGGTTTGTCGGAGACGACGCGCCAGGGGCTGGTGGCGATGATGATCGATCGGCACACCATTGCCGCGGCGAGTGCGATCAACGCCGAGGTGAACACCGCCCAGCCGATCGGCATGGACACGAACGCCAGCACGATCAACGCGACGCCGACCACCGCGACGGCGATGCAGCCAACGGTACGCTTCAGGTGCGCCGCATCAGTTGGCTCGGTGGTTTTGTCGAGCGTGTCGACGTGGTCCGTCATGGCTTCGCGTCTCCGCCGAACCGCCACTTGAAGCCGACCTTTTCAAATTTCTGTTTCGCCTGTTCGCTGGTGATCGCGTCGGTCAGGCGTTGCATCAGATCGGGGTACTTCGTTTCTTTGCTGGTCGAAATGGGTTGCACGGCGATCGCGAGCGGGTGATCGATTTCGATCATGCGCGCCTTGTCGCCGATGTAGTTGCAGTTGGCGGCGTACACGATGGCGGCGTCGAGTTTGCCCGATTCGGTGAGCTGTGCGACGAGGAAGTCGGCGGTACCGGCGGTGACAGCCGTGCTGCCGTTCTGTTCAATCGCCTCGAAGACACCCATCGCTTTGAGCAACCGTTCGGTCAAGCCGCCCAGCGCGGAGAGTTTGGGATCACATCGGCCGATGCGCAGGCCGGGCTTGGCAAGGTCGGCGACGCTTTGCACCTTGTCGCTTTCCGCCGGCACGAGCAACACCACGCGCGTTTGCGAGACGTCTTTAAACGGTTTGAACAGGTCGGCGACGTCGGTGGCGTAAGAGGTGTCGCAGGCGAAATACATGTCGGGGTGTTGGCCGCCTTTCATCATGCCGACGAGCGTACCGCACCCGGTGTAAACGCGATCAATCTGTACGCCTTCGCGCGCGGCGAATGCGTCGACGATTTCTTTGCAGCCGACACTGTTGAGTCCCCCGGCGAAGAGCGTGATCTTTGGCGTGAGCGCCCACGGATCGCCATCGACCGTTTCATAGTGATGC
>JANQKH010000739.1 GCA_028281215.1 Phycisphaeraceae bacterium
CTTGGCTTTCACTGCCGTTATCTGAGTCGGGATCGGGCAGGCCTTGGAGTTCACTGATGTGCGCCCATCGGCGCAGGAACCCGAGGCGGACGTGCCAACCGGTTGCCAGCGTGCGGCCGAGTTTGGAACTCTCAAGAAATGCGTCAATGGCGTCGTGGTTTTCCCACGCGGCGAACATGGTCAGGTGGCGCAGTTGCATGCGCGCCGGCGAAAGGATCGGAGCGCCGAGCGTCATCCTTGTCATGCACTCGGCGTGGTGCAGGCCTGGCGTGGTGGAGGCGGTTGGCGGACGGCGCATCGCATTGACCGTGGTGACGAGTTTGGTCTTTGCGAGATGGAAGGTGAATATCGGCACTTGGAATGTGTCACGCTTGTCGGTGGATGAATCAGGGTATTCACATGGTGCCTGCGCGGGAATGACAGTTATTTTTCGATCATCTTGACTGTTGGACCCGGCATGTTGTCATGCACGTTCAATCGTAAACGGCAATTCATTCATCCGCCAGCGTTAGCTTCAGTTTGGCGCATGAAACCAGCAGGGCACTCTATTGTTTTGGTTTGGTGGGACAGGCGTCTCGCCTGTCATCGAGATGCATTGACGGGCGAGGCACCCATCCCATCCGATATTTTCAGACCGATCACGTCCAGCCGACGGCGACCGAAAAACTCATGTCGCAAACTGAAAAGTTCATTCCCGATAGGGCTTTGGAAGCTATGCTATTACGTGTTGAGGGGTTGCGAACAGTTGATTGATCGGGGCAATGCGGGCCGTTCGGGTTGTTTTTTCTGCTGCGAGAACCGTTGATGAATCACATTCGCCGCGCATTCAGTTTGATGGAAATGTTGGTGGTGATGGCGCTGATTACGTTGTTGATTTCAATGCTGTTGCCGGCGTTGAGCAAGGCGAAGGAGAAGGGGCGGACGTCGAAGTGTTTGTCGAACACACGGCAACACATGATGGCGATGCAGATGTATATCGATGAGAACCGCGGTTACCTTCCGGGCGCGCACACGGCCGGCGCGGCGCCGGAGGGTTCGATGATCTGGATGCCGAGAATTCGCAAGTACGCCAACGATCACGAAGAACTTTTCAACTGCCCAACCGCCGACCCACAATACTATTGGAAGCAGGAGTTCGGCAGCGGCTTGCCGGCGCGATATGGCTACGCAGCCGATGAAATCCGCATCGGCAACGGTAACGGTCGTTTCACCTACGGCTACAACGACTGGGGCGTCAACGAGTTCACCAATCCGCATCACGGGTTAGGCAATCACATCGACCGCGGAGGCAATCCGAGTTACCAGTGGGGTGAGATCAAGGCTGATTCGATCGCCAGTCATTCCTCGATGGTGGCCATTGCGGACAGCACGCCGGACGGCATTTGGGACGCGGTGGTGGATCCAAACGATCAACCTCACTTCCCGGCCGAGCGGCCGAGCGATCGTCACGACGGTGGTTCGAACGTGGTGTTCGTCGACATGCACGCGGAGTATTTCCGGCAGGAGGAACTGTTGATTCGGCCTGGTGAACCGGGTGATGTGGACCGCGCCAGACGATGGAATCGCAGCAATAGTCCGGAGGTGCAGGACTGGTTGCCGTATGTGCCGTAAGCGGTGCGACCGGATTTTTCATCTTCCTGATCGGTTTTGACATTGGGTTGATCCGCCCCTTCGGGTAGAGTAATTGAATGCAGCGGGGATTCGGAGAAGTGACACTTCCCCCATTGTGCATCAATGACGGTTTGGCGGCGGTGTGAAGCGACCACTGCGGTAAGGTTGACCTTCGCGATCTCGTCAGTTTTTTGATTTCGAATTTTTCGCCACACGACATCAACATCAGGAGATTCAGAATGAACCGCTCAATCGACAGTATTCAATCAGCCCAGGGTCGCCGTTGGCCCAGTGTCTTGTTCGCAGCCTTTGTGGCGGTCAACTGCTTCGTGGCGTCCAGTCATGCGGGCACGATCTCGCGCAGCCTGATCACCGCGCCGTCGGACATCGTCAACACTGGTCTCGGTTTGATCGATGCACGCAACTTCGGTGGGACCGGCACTGCCACGGTCAACGGTATCACCCACGCCAACAACAACGGCAACTACGCCCCGGTCAACTTTTCCGGCGGGTTTGGCGATCCGAACGGCGGCGTCTTTTCGGGCGATCTTTTCAGCTTGCTTGACGGTATCGCCGGCACAACGAACGCCAACGAGCCGGGCACTTTCTCCGTCGGCGGACTCACGCCGGGGCAGGAATACCTGTTTCAAACCTATTGGATCGTGAAAGACAACTTCGGTTCACGCAAGTTGAATGTCACATTCGAAGGCGATTCACTCAACAACATCGACGCCAACGGCAACACGAGCGAAGCCGTTTTGATTTCGTATAACTTCACTGCGACGGACACCACGTTGGACGCGTCCGTTTTTGCAGACGGCGGTGACAACAACACCTGGCTGAACGGTTACTCGCTGCAGAATGCGCCGAGCGGCCCCGCCCCGGTTACGATCGCCGACCTGCGCAATGACTTTGTCGCGGGTGTCAATGCGGGCGATCAGGCAGCGAACATCGATGCCACCGGATCAGGTTCCTGGAATTACTTTTCCGTCGATGAAGAGAACCCCGGCAACATGACGTTGCTCGAGTGGGACACGAATGTCGGGGCGGGCTTGAACTTTGAGAATGCGGCCGACGACTCGCACACCAACGGAAACGCGGCCGGCACGGGATTCAACGCTTGGCCGATCGTTGGTGAAAACCCGCGATTCGGGGGCTCGCTCAACGGCGATGAATTGTTTGTACACCCCGGTGATGATCCACGCGTGCCGACCGGCGATGAGTTCGCGCTCCTGAGGTGGACCGCGGGCGCCGACGAAAGCGGGTTGATCAACATTTCCGGCAGCGTCCGAAAACTCAACGATGTCGCCAACGGCAACGCCGACGGCATCGGTTTGGAAATTCTTGTTGATGGTGTTTCGGTGTTTTCCACGCTGGCGGTCAACTCCGTCGACATCCCATTCGACTTTGATGCAACAATTTTCGCGGGGCAAAACGTCGACTTCATCATCAACCACGGCCCCGGTGAACTCCACTTTGACGACTCCGGCGCGCTGAGTGTCAATATCCAACTCATTGAACCGATCGTGCCCGAACCGACAACCGCCGTGTTGGCGCTGTTCGGCCTGGCCGGCCTCGCGGCGCGTCGGCGTCGTGCGGCGTAAGCATGCTCGCCATCCAAACCAACAAGGCGCCGCAGTCCGCGGCGTCTTTTTTTGGGCATAGCAGAGTCGATCATTACACGAGCGTTACATCGGTTCCCCATCACGTTGGTGTATGCTTTACATATGAACCGAATCTCGATCGCGACCGTCCTTCTGGCTCTCTTGGCGTTTGGCGCTGATCACGGCCGTTCGCAGGCGAAGAAGAAACTTGACATCCGCATTGGTTACCTGACGGATCAGCCGATGAATCATCCGCGTGTGACGGACCGGGATGATTACCTTGATCTGTACGACAAGAAGGGCAAGTGGAAGAGCCAGATCATTATCGTCTTCGAAGCGGATGAGAAAGCGCCGAAGGATCGCAGCCGACCAATCCGGGCGGAGGGTCGGATTAAGCGCATCGATCTGGGCGGACCGGCGGGTACGCGGGGAAGTTACACAAACGATGTGTTGTATGTGACCAGTTGGAAATACGTCGCCGCGAAGGACGTGCCGCGCGCGAAGGAATGATGTTGGTCACTGATTTCTTTTGCGTAGTGTGGACCGAATACTCCCGGCTGGATCATTTTTTCACGGGGATCACAAGGTACTGCACTTGCGACGCGTAGTGAACGCCTCCATGGGCGTGGGCGTTTTTGATGTGCGATCCATTTTCGTTGAGGGTGATCCAGTCTCGATAACGTTGCTTCCACGTGCCCCAAATCGGATAAAGGTGTTTGTCGGGGCTTCTGATGATGCGCGGAAGTTCGCCCTTGTGACGTTGGGGATACAACCACGGTGACGTGTCGTGTCTGCTCGCGACCGAATTGATGGTGTTCGCCGTGCGCGTCTCTATTTTGAACTGCTTGGCAAGGATCGTGGGCATCTGTTTGAGGAATTCGGTCCGTTTGTCTTCAACTATTCCGTACACAAGATAACTGTTGAGCAGATCAGTCCACGCCGGCAGAGCGATTGGATCATTTCCCGGTTTGCGTTGAATCGCCTGTTTGAGTGCGCGTTTGACAACCGGATTCTCAGCGAGCGGCATGCATGCCTTCAATTCTTCCTTAACGTTGGTGAGTTCCTTAGCCAATGCGACTCGTGCGGCTGCGAACAACAGCGGTTGCACCGGTTCCTGACCTTCAACTTTTTCCAGAATCGCTTGTGCACGGTGGCGGCGTTCGGGGTCGGAATCCTTGGCCGCTATCTTCAGGGCTTGAATCGGTGGCACGGGCAGGCGCAGGAGTGCGGCCGACGCCTGTTCACGTTTGTTGAAATCGTCACTGCCCAGATCACGTATCAGAGACGCGATCTTCGTGGATTGTTTTTCGGACGGGCGAAGCGATTGGAGCAGTCCGGTGATGCCTGCCGCATCCGCCTTCACGCCTTGCTTTTTCAGGATGGCCAGGTCAATGGCCAATTCGCTGGTCTTGTCAGCCTGCCCCCGCGAGGGCGCCACGCACACAATGAAAACACTCAGCCAGATTACAGCGCGAAAGCAATTGCGGCGTCCAGTCATGACAAGCCTCCTTGTTGATTAAGACGCGTGGTTTGAACTGCTGTTCAAGTGATTCCATGTGAGCGAATGCCAAGCCTGTCCCACTGGTTCACTTGGACCTTCCATGCACAGCCTAAAACTTCGGCGGTTGCCACATCGGAATGCCTTCGGTTTCTTTCTGTTTGAAATAATGCACGTGGAACGGCCGCGTCTTGGACATCGGGGCGGTTTCGTTGACCATCAACGGTCGGGACTCTTTCCAGAACTTGTCATACGCGTCGCGCATCGCTTTGACGACGTCCGGTTTGTCCGCGGCGATGTTGATCTTCTGGCTTGGATCCTTCTGCATGTCGTACAACGCACCGCCTACCAAGCGATAACGCTGATTGCGCACGGCGAAATTGTTCCATTGATGCTTGTTCGGTTCCGAACCGGTCGGCCAGCGTGCTTTCTGGGTGAAGAAATAACGATCCTCCCAGTCGGGCGGATTCTCGCCAAACAAGGGCAACAGGTTACGACCCTCCACCTGGTTCGTCGGCAGTTTTGCGCCGGCCAGCGCCGCCAGCGTGGGCAGAATGTCAATATGAGCCGCGATACGGTCAACCTGCTTGCCTGCTTTGAACTTGCCGTCCCATCGCACGAAGAACGGCACGCGCACACCGCCTTCATCGGCACTGCCTTTGAGGCCTTTCATGTTCGCGTTGTACGGTCGCATTGGTTGGCCGTCTTCGGTCGTGCCCATCGACTTGTTGCCGCGACCGGAACCGCCGCCGGTCATGCCGTTGTCAGACATGAAAATAATTACGGTGTTTTTGTGCAGTTTCCAAGCGTCGGCTTTGTCCAACAGTCGGCCGACGTTTTCGTCGATGTTCTCGATCATCCCGTAAAACCCCGCCTGCGTTTTGCCGAAGCCGCGATCGGTGAATCGCTTTGTGTTACTCGGCGGCGCAATGAACGGCCCGTGTGGCGCGTTGGTGGTGATGTATGCAAAGAACGGCTTGCCTTCATCTTTGACCTTGTTGATCCAGCCCAGCGCCGCAGTGAAAAACAGGTCGGTGCAATAGCCTTTGGTCTTGACGAACTTGCCGTTATGTCGCAGCACAGGGTCGAAGTACTTGTTGCCCGGCGCATCGGCGCACGAACATTTGTATGCCTGGCCGATGCCGCCTGCGCCGTGAATGAACGCTTCATCAAAGCCGCGATTGTGCGGCTGATAGGCGTCTTCATCGCCAAGGTGCCATTTGCCGAAGATGCCGGTTGTGTAGCCAGCCGACTTAAGCACCTGCGGCAGAATCGTCGCCTTGAGCGTCATGCGTTCGCGCTCGAGGATGGTGTGTGTCACACCGTTTTTCATCGGATGCCGACCGGTCATGATCGCTGCACGCGTCGGCGAACATGTCGGGCTGACGAGAAAGCGCTCGAACCGCGTCGACGTGTCATGCAACGTGTTCAAGTGTGGCGTGCGAATCCACGGATGACCGTGCCTGCCGACGGGGCCGTAACCCTGGTCATCGGTGATGATGAGAATGATGTTGGGCTTGCTGCCGACCAGTTCGCTCACAGCCAACGCATGCGATGCAAACAGTGACAACAACAGGCAAAGGACGAGTGTGTTTCTAAGCATCATTGTGGTCTCAAAGGAATGAATAGACGAGAAGCGATTCTACCACGACCGGTGTGAGGGAGACCGAGTCGTTCTTTACTGATGCGGTCTGCTCGATGTGTGTTGATCGAATGGATCGTCACGACGGGGTCAATCGAAATGCCCGTAAACTGGAAATGAATACGTGTCACATTGATTCGCAAGGTATTCTTAATGGCGATGCGGGACTCGTACCTTTGATCTCACGTGTGTAACCGGCAATGATGAATGTCTTGTAGGCTATTCTTAACTATTGTCAATCAAGAGCTTATCGACCTGGATTCCGCCTGGCTTGTCCGATCTCGTCATGAAGAAAGCTTTTGAATATTTCGCGTTCCTTTTTCTGCTGATCCCAGTCGCAGACTGCGTGATCGCAGTGCCGAAGATCTCCTACGACCAACTTCACACGCAGGCCATCGATCGTGTCCCCGAAAAGGTCCACGTGACCGACCTGTTCACCACCCATGGAAACGCTGCGGCCGATGGTTTCGTTTACATCCTCGACCGCCTTCCCCAAAGCTGGGAAACCATCGGCAAAGGGCGAATCAGTGTCAGCGACCGTTATTCTCGTGCCGGCGCCAAATCGATTCGCTGGGATTGGAAAGCCGGCGATGTGATTCGCATCAAGGATGCCGGGATCATTTCGAATGTCAGAGTGGGATTCACCGGCTCCAGCGCATTGTCCGAAGAAATCGCTCCTTTCGCCTTGAGCATCTTCAAAAATCAGCCGCTGCCCAAGAACAGCAAACTCCATATCTTCTTCAAACGATCGACGGACCACGCCAATGGTAAGAATGAGCTCAAACTAACGCAGGCGCGCTATTTCATGAACT
>JANQKH010000746.1 GCA_028281215.1 Phycisphaeraceae bacterium
TACTCCGGTGGCGCGAAACTGGAGTCGCCGCCTTGGTACGTTTCGGTCATCACGCCCGCGATGCGGTCACCGGTGTAACCTTGTTCTTTCAGTACGGTGCCAAACGCATCGAAGTCGGTCTGTGTGTGCCGGAAGCCATCGGGAAACGGAATTTGAATCAGGTTGGGGTCGTGGTTGACGATCCAGTCTTTGAGCGCGGGGATGCCGCCGGCCATCTGCGCACCAAGCGTGCGTCCATGAAAGGCATTGTGGAACGTGACGACTGTGATTTTGTCACTGCCGCCGACTTTCTGGCCGTGCGTGCGCGCCAGTTTGATCGCACACTCGGTGGCCTCGGAGCCGGTGGTCAGCAGGAACACCTTGTCGAGCCCGGCCGGCGCCACTGCCGCCAGTTTTGCGGCGAGTCGGCTGCGAATCTCTGACGGGAAACAATAGTTGTGCAACAGGCCGTGATGGGTTTGATCGAGGATCGCTTGGTTGACCTTGGGGTGATTGTGGCCCGCATTGGTCACCAGCACGCCGGACGTAAAGTCGAGCCAACGATTGCCCCAGCGATCGAAGACGGCTGTGCCTTCGGCGCGATCCCACACCACGATCGGTTGCCCGCCCATCGAGCGCGGCTCGTGTTCACGCAGCGATTGAATCACCGGGATCGATTCCGGGACAGGGATCGGCGTGCAGATGCGACGGTGGGGAGTGTCCACGGCCGGCACATCGCGTGGTTCGAGAGGAAAGCCTTCGCTCATGGCGGGACATGATACAAGGCAAATTGACTCAACCGCGGCCATTCGATCAAGGCTGCCGTTGCAGCGGATCCCAGTATTCAATGAATTCCGGTGAGCCGTCGACCGACGGTTGGATGGTGTTTTCCGGATCGGAGACGATCTCGGCGTGCGTGTCCTGAAAGCCAACGATCCCCGCGCCGATGTGTCGGTTGCCGTTGACGCCTTCGGTGAATCGGTTGATGAACGGCCACCACAACGTCAACGACACGCCATGATTGGTGCCCGCATTGGTTTTGGGATGCGAGTCGGCGAACACAATCAGCTTGGATGTGTCCTTGACGCGGTTGGCGTTGGTCCAGCGTTCGACCGAGATGTAAGTGCCGCCGGTTTGCGGCGCGGGGTGGGAGAACAGGCCGAGGAAAAACCCGTTGTAGCCGTAGCCGATGTAGTTGTAATTGTAGCTCCACTGCCAAGTGACGCCGTAGTCGATTTGCGTGCCGCCGAGTTCGGGGCAATGGCTCAACTCGGCGTTGTTGCCGTACGACTCCAACAGTTGATACCAGTTTGGACCGGTATTCATATTCAGAGCGCGGTGCGGAGGGAAGATATCCCCGTGGTCGTCCAGGTATTGCACGTTGGCGGTGGTCAGTTGACGAACCTGCGAGGCGCACAGCGCGCGCTTGGCGTTCGTCTTCGCTTTGCCCAGCGCCGGCAGCAGAAAAGACATGAGCATGGTGATCAGCGAGATCACCACCAGCATTTCCATTAATGAAAAACCGGACGGAGAGCGCTTCTCCGTCCGGTTCCTTTGAATCCATTCAATCAACATGTACGTTACTCAAAACTTCCAGGGGAAAACAGAAAAAGACAGTGCGTTCAGGCTTTTCGTCGTCGTCGCGCCGCCATGCCGAGCGTGCCGGTCAACAGCAGCAGGGCGGTGGTGGGCTCGGGCACAGCCGAGGGAACGCGACGCAGTTCAAAGCCGGCCCAGTTGCCTTCGGCGCCGTCGTTGAGTGCCTGGCCGATGATGCTGCCGGAACCGCTGGCGATGATGTCGGTCACCAGTCGGCCGCCGAAGCCGACATTCACGGCTATTTCGTCAGCAAGGCTGCCGTCGCCGTTGGTATCCACAAGAATGTTGAAATCACGACCGCCGATGGCGCCTGCGTGGAGGAACATCTCGTAGTTTTCGCCGGCGATCAGGCCGTCGATCGTCCAATCGATGTTCGCGTCTGCGTTGCCTGCATTGATGAACAGGTAGTCAGCGGTAATGGCGTCAGGTCCACCATTGTTAAAACCGGAAATGGTGCCCTGGATCGAAAAGGTCACACCCGAAGCGCCGCCGGCGCTGTCCAGCAGACCGGCCGACGGGTTGGTCGACGTGCCGGCGTGATGGTTGACGCGGAAGTCGTTCCAGAACCCGCCGCTGTCGAAGGCGCCTTGGCCGCTCTTGACCAGCGCGTTGCCGGTGCCGTTGATATCAACGTTCCACACGTCTTGCGGTGCGTTTTCAGTGATGGATGCTTCGGGGGTCGCGTACTTTTCGGAAAGGAAAGTGTTGACTTCATCGGTTTCCGCGGCGGACAGGGCACGGTTGTAGATCACCAGTTCCGCGATGGCGCCTTCAAAGAACTCACCGCCGCCGGTACGTTCGGTGCCGATCGAGATGGCGTCGCCGGCAAAGGCCGCAGGTGAGATGCGGTTGTTCACCACGTCGCCGTTGCGAAGCAGCGAAGCGAGGCCGGTCTCACGACTGCCGGCGAACACATTGAAGCCGGCGCCCACCGCGGTATCCGGATCGCTGCCAATCTGGTTGCTGTTGGTACGAAAGAACGTGCCGACTTGACCGGCGGGTGTGACGTCGGCGGCAAAGCCATCGAACGGACCGCTGTTTTGCAACGTGCCAAAAATGCGGTTCGGATTGCCGCTCACAGGATCAACGCGCACCACGGCAAACCACGACACATCGCCCGCGCCAAGATCAAACACATTGGCGTCCGCACCGGCCAAACGATCGTTCGTGAATTCAACCGCAGGCAAACCGTTAACCGCGTTGAGCACTAACTGTGGGCTTCCTGCATTCGTGGTCGCCGTATCGCCGGTCGGCGATAGATCGGACCACGACGTGACATTGGAACCGGCTGCGGTCACACCATTGCCGGCGTCGAGGTGGTAAATCAAACCACTGTTCACAGGGAGGGCGAATGTGTTTGCTGATGCAAACAACACTATCACGCATGCGAGTTTGAAAAGGTGCGAGTGGATCACGTCAATTCTCCTTGAATCTAGACAGTAGAGGAAGATTTGCTAATTGCGACTAAGAATAAGAATACTTCAGATACTGCAATAGGCCTATGATATTTTGAATCAATGAAATGAGGTTTTTCGTCACGGTGGCGGCGTAGCACCCTGCCAATAGAAGAGCTTGATTATCCGCAATTTAGCCACTCGGCGATAAGATGGGCATAATGACCAAGCGACCCCGCGTAGCCCTGCTGGTTGAGACATCCCGTGCCTACGGTCGGGGGTTGTTGTTCGGCATTGCCCAATACACCCGCATCCACGGCCATTGGGCCATTTTTCACCAGGAAAGGTCTATCGACGACCTCGGGCCGCGCTGGCTCAAGGATTGGCGGGGTGACGGCATCATTGCCCGCATTCAGAATCCCAAGCTGATTGCCATGCTTCAGTCGTTCGAGATTCCTGTCGTCGATCTGCGCGGCCTCCATCAGATTGATGGCATTCCCCTGGTTGAAACCAATGATCGTGTGGCGACAGAGATGGCGGTCGAACACTTGCTCGAACGCGGGTTTGAACATTTGGCCTACTGCGGTTTCCCGATGGCGAACTACTCGCAGCAGCGGCTGGAGTATTTTCTTCAACGGCTCAGCAAGACGGGCAAGACACCGCATGTGTTTGATTCGCCCGACGCCAACCGCAAACTGCAAACCAGCACAGCCGTCGAACAATTGGGCGTGCTGTACGAGCAGGACATCGCCCGCTGGCTCGAATCCCTGCCCAAACCGGTCGGCGTCATGGCGTGCAACGATATCCGAGGTCAGCAGGTGCTCAACGCCTGCCGTGAGCACGGTATCCCTGTGCCGGATGATGTGGCCGTCGTCGGCGTTGACAATGACGAGATCCTTTGCGAACTGTCTGATCCGCCGCTCAGCAGTGTCGAGCCGGACACCGAGCGAATTGGTTACGAGGCCGCCGCACTGCTTGACCGCATGATGCAAGGCCAATCGCCCCGATCGATGAAAACATTCATCCCGCCGCGCTGGGTGGTCACGAGACAATCCAGCGACGTGCTGGCGATGGCGGATCGTGATGTCGCGTCGGCGGTTCGGCTGATTCGTGAGCAGGCGTGCAACGGTTTGACGGTGGATCAAATCCTCGCTCAGGTTCCGCTTTCACGCAGCACGCTGGAGCGGCGGTTCAAGAAACTCATCGGTCGCACGCCGAAAGCGGAAATCCTTCGTGTACAAATGGACCGCATCAAACGGCTTCTGACCGAGACCGACTTCTCGCTGGCGCGCATCGCGGACATGGTCGGCATTCGGCATGTCGAATACCTTTCGGCGGCATTCAAGCAGAAAGAGGGGATTCCCCCAAGTCGATTTAGGCAGCTCAACCGCGCAAATGACGCAGGTTGAGCGGTGTGAATGGGATCGGTGCGGTAGAATACCGCGATGCTCCGATTACCCCGCCTGAAAGGTCCGCCCTTGTTGCGATCGACTGCCTATTGGTTTTTTATTGTTCTGTTGTCTGTCGGTCCGTTCGCTCAAGCGGAAGAGAACGCGGCCGGTACAGTTGCCAAGCCGACTGATAAAGCGGACAAAGAAGTCACCAAGCCGACGGACAAACAAGCCGACAAGCAGGAAGCGACGGAAGACCCCGCGATCAAAGACGTCGCCGCCGGCCATTCCTACCACGGCGAGGCTTTCAACCAGGGCCCCCGACAGGCCGCCTATCTCATGGGCGGTACCGGCAATGTGTCTTTCCCCGCCACGTGCAAGAATGAAACTGTGCAACAGTTCATCAACCAGGGTGTCGGGCAGTTGCACGGCTTCTGGTATTTCGAATCCGAACGATCCTTTCGTCAGGCGGCCTCGCTCGATCCGGATTGCGCCATCGCCTACTGGGGCATGGCGATGTCAAACGGTGGCAACAGCAAACGCGCCAAGGGTTTCATCGCCGAGGCGATGAAACGATTGGATTCGGTCACCGAGCGCGAACGCATGTACATCAACGCGGTCAACACGTACGTCAACACGCCGACCAAACCGACCGCCAAGGACAAGGAACGTCGGCAGAACTACATCAAAGCTTTGGAAGGGATCATCGACAAGTACCCGGACGACATCGAAGCCAAGGCGTTCTGGGCGGTGGCGCGCTGGTCGAGCAAGAGCCGCGTGCCGATCAAGTCGGACAAGGACTACAAAGCCGTCAACGACATGATCCAACTGGTGCTCGACAAAAACCCGATGCACCCGGCGCATCACTACCGCATTCATCTGTGGGATTACAAGGATGCGAAGAAAGCGCTGGCCAGTTCGGCGCTGTGCGGTCAGTCGGCGCCGGCCATCGCGCACATGTGGCACATGCCGGGCCATATTTTCTCCCGGCTCAATCGTTTCAACGACGCCGCGTGGCAGCAGGAAGCGTCGGCGCGCGTCGATCATGCCCACATGATGCGCGACCGAGTCTTGCCGGATCAGATCCACAACTTCGCCCACAACAACGAATGGCTCTGTCGCAACCTGATGAACGTCGGCCGCGTCAACGATGCGATCGATCTCGCCATGAACATGACCGAACTGCCCCGGCATCCGAAGTACAACACGCTGACCAAGCGCCGCGGCAGCGCGTCCTACGGTCGCACTCGCCTTTACGAAGCCCTGTCCAAGTACGACCTGTGGGATCGCATGATCGCCCTGATGGACCAGGGCTATCTCGAAAAGACCGGCGACCATCGCCAGGATCTCCAGCGGATGCGCATGCTCGGCATCGCCGCGTATGAAGCCAATCAACCCAAGCGCGCCGAGTCGATCATCAACGATCTGCAAAGCCGGCTCGCCAAACTCCAGGCCGAGCAAGACGCCGCAGGTGTTAAGGCGTACGACGAAGCATTGAAAAAAGCCCAGGCGGAACAGGCCAAGCAGGAAAAACTGCGGCAAGAACAGGAGAAGAAAAAACAGGAAGCAAAGAAGCAGGAGGAATTGAAGCAGAACGAGTCAAAGAAAGAAGAATCGAAGAAAGAAGAAAAGAATGCCGCGCCGAATCCGGCCGACCAGGCCAACAAAGCTGAGCCCAAGCCGAAGGCCGATTCAGATAAGAAGCCGGCGCCCAAGCCCAAGAAAAAACCCGCAAAGAAACAGACGCCGGAGCAGTTGGCGAACAAAGCGAAAACCGATGCCCGCAAGAAGTTTGACAGCCGTGTGAACGAAATCGCCCACGCGCTGGCCGACATCATGGCGTACCAGGCCCTGGCGCGCGGCGACAACGCCGAAGCCAGCAAGCAAATCTTCAAGGCCGGCAGCGTGCCCAACTACCGCAAGGCCCGCGTCATGGCGCGAATCGGCAACTGGAAGAAGGCCGAGGAATTCGCCCGCAAGGAAGCCGACTCCCGCAAGCATCGCGTGCAGCCGCTGGCGGACTTGGTTTACGTGCTCTACCACGCCGGTAAAAAAGACGAAGCCAAAACCAAATTCGAGGAACTGCGCAAGCTGTCCATGCACATCGAAATGGCGTCGCCCGTGTTCACACGCATCAACGACATCGCCAAGGAATTCGGCATCGAAGGCGACTGGCGGATCGAAGAAAAACTGGCCGACGACATCGGCGAGCGTCCCGACCTCGACGAACTCGGCCCGTTCCGCTGGCAACCCACTCCCGCGCCCGACTGGAAACTCCGCACGGCCGACAACAAGTCGGTTTCGCTCAGTGATTACCGTGGTAAAAACGTCATCGTGATCTTCTACCTCGGCGCCGACTGCTTGCACTGCATTGAGCAACTCGCAGCCTTCGCGCCGGAAACGAAGAAGTTCAAGGAAGCCGGCATCGAAATCGTCGGCGTCAGCACCGATGACATGCTCAACCTCAAGCGATCACTCGAATCCGTCAAAGAAGAAGGCGGCTACGCATTCCCGCTCGTCTCCAATGCCGGCCTCAGTGTCTTCAAGAAATACCGTTGCTACGACGACTTCGAAAAGCTCACCCTCCACGGCACGTTCCTCATCGACAAAGACGGCCTTGTCCGCTGGCAGGACATCAGCTACGAACCCTTCACCGAAGTGAAATTCCTGCTGGGTGAAGCGCAACGGTTGTTGAAGCAGAAGGCGAAACGCGCAGTGGCGGCGAAGTAACCCGAAACCTTTCATTCCTCTTGAACATGCGGCATAGAATCCGGCGAGGTGACTTCGGTCGCCTAGTGTTCCTGCGTCCATGTTTTCCCTTCTTTGAGGAGCCTTCGCCATGCAACAACAGAAATGGCTGGTCGCCGTTTTGGTCGGATTCATGATGTGCCTGCTCATGATGAACAACCGAACGAATGTGTCCGCTCAAGAGAAAACCCCGCCGCGCGTGGCAACCGAAAACAACAACCGCTTTCAACTCGCACTCGGCGAAAAACACTGTTTTGTGCTGGATTCCAAGAACGGCCGCGTCTGGCAGTTGTCCCTGATCCGAGGCGCCGTGGACACCAGCCGGGGTTTTCACGATGCGAAAATTAAGGAAGAGACCGGCGGGCGTTGACTACGCCTTCACAAACTCATCCGCAAACCGCTCTTCGCGCAGCATCTGGTCGCTGGGCACCATGGTGATCACATCCCATGGGCAGACCTGGGCGCAGAGGGTGCAGCCGATGCAGCGGGGCAGGTCGATTGTGCATTGCTGGAAGACCAGTTGATGGTCCGGCCCCGGCAGGGTATCGATGCAGTCGACGGGGCAGACCGACACGCAGGCTTCGCAGCCGGTGCACAGATCCTCGTCGAGCAGAGCGAGCATTTTGGGCGGTTTCTTCGCCATGGTGGAGGCATTGTAGGGAGTGCGGGGCAGGCGTCCAGCGACGACGAATAAAAGGGACGAGGGGTGAACGCAGAATTAGGAAGTGGGAAGCGAGCGCGTCCTCGTAGGGTGTACCAACCCGTGTGATGTTGGACGCCGAGGCTCATAGCGCTGGATATGGTGTAGAGCCTTGCCAGAAACGTTCTGTGCGAATCTCCGTGAAAGAGCAAAGCTCGATCACACTATTGTGAACAGCCAAGCTATGGTTCTAGTCAGTTTCACCCGGAATTTGTCTTTATGGCTGACGAGAATCGAACATCGCCGGCAAATGGAGAGCCGTCGCTCCACGACGTTACAGCCGACGACCGGACCGTGGTAGACGGCATGGATGCGATCTCCAACGAGAACGGAACGGCATTCGCCACCGAAGGCGGTACTGACGCTAACTACCCGAAGATTGACGGATTCGAGATCCTTGGTCCTCTTGGTGAGGGGGGCATGGGCACTGTCTGGAAAGCGATTCAACTCAGTGTGGATCGGGAGGTAGCCCTCAAGCTGACCGCCAGCCGAGTTTTCACTTCCAAAATGGCCGAGACTCGCTTCCAGCGTGAGGTGAAACTGGCGGGCAAACTTGAACACCCCAACATCGCGCAGATCTACGAGGCGGGTCTTTGCAAGGACATTCACTACTACGCCATGCGCCTGGTCCGGGGTGTACCGTTGGATCAATACGTTGCCCGAAATGAGTTGCGCGTCGCGGACATCCTTCGTCTGATGCATAAGGTTTGTGACGCGGTCGGCCACGCCCACGAGATGGGCATCCTCCACCGTGACATCAAGCCCGGCAATGTGATCGTCGATCAAAATGGCCAACCTTTCGTGCTGGACTTCGGGCTCGCCAAAGCGATAGACGACGATAGCCGTGCTGACCATACCACCACCCGTGAGGGCAGCGTCGTCGGCACGCCGGCGTTCATGGCCCCCGAACAGGCAAAGGGTAAGACGAGCGAGATTGATACCCGGACCGATGTCTACGCCCTCGGAGTGATGCTGTATGTGCTATTGACGGGCGAGCACCCCACGGACCTGACCGGCTCAAGGTTTGAAGTGTTGGTGCGGATTGCCGATGGCCAGGTCAAGCCGATCGGTGAAGCTGGTATGACCACCACCGCAACCGGGGAGTCAATTCCCCCGCAACTTGAGTCACTCGTGATGAAAGCGCTTTCCAAAGAGCGTGACGATCGCTACCCGGACGGAGATGCGTTGGCGCAAGCGATCAAAGAATATCTCGCGGCGCCGCCGACTGATCTGGCGGCCGTGGCGACCGATCCCGCCGTTGGTGCAGTTGACGAAAGTGTTGAGAAAGTGCTGCGCGAACCGAACGTTGGCGGCAGTTTCGAACCCACCGTGGTCGTCAGAGATAATCAGGATGCTGACGTCGCTCGTTCCAGCGTTGCGTTCAAGAAACGGCTTACGATCGCGCTCGGCACCATGGGGCTCGGCTTACTCACGCTGGTCGCAATCGGGTTGACCATCAGGTTTGTCGTGTTTTGGTTATTCGAAGCGAACCACCCGACCGACGTCAAAGAAGGAATATTGGGCACGTTCATTTTCTTGCCCATCGCGATCGCGTTGGCATTCGCGACGTGGAAACTCGCACGTTTGAATCCGGAAAAACCCCGTGACGTCCGTTGCCCCGAGTGTGGTTACAACATGTACGGATTGGCTGAGGCGCGATGCCCGGAGTGTGGTGCAATGTTTACGTTGGATCAGTTGCGGTGAAGGCTTTTCGTCGTTTTTTGGACGAGTATCACTGCACATTGAAGCGAAGTGTAGGCGTGCCCTGCTATTAGTCGGCGAGGCATCACGCCGCGTGCGGATTTGTGACAACATCCGTCCCTTGCAGTAGCTTGATTGTTGGGTCAATTTTTGGTATGCTCTGCTGCATCACCCCGCTATCACAGCGGCTTCATTTCGGAGGCCTTGATCGTGGCCGATTCGTTTGAATACGTTGATGGTTCGTGGTCACCGTCTGTCGTTGGCGTTCGTTCGAGAGGGTGAAAACCGGCATCGTGAACGGCAAAATGCGATATAGGTAATTTAACCCTGACGTCAGAGGGATAACCCTGAGTCATTCGGTAAATAGTGCTATGGCAAGGT
>JANQKH010000790.1 GCA_028281215.1 Phycisphaeraceae bacterium
TTGACCCGATTGATCGACACGCTACACTCCCATTCGCAAACCGAATTGCACCCGTAGCTCAATTGGATAGAGCGGCGGTCTACGGAACCGCAGGTTCCAGGTTCGAATCCTGGCGGGTGTATTTCTCCTTTTCTCAAACGCCGGTTCCGGCGTCTGCCTTGTTCGTTCAGGGCTTCATCCTTACCCAGATTACCTAATCCCTGTTGGCTTCGAGGACGGGATGGCCGTACTTGGAGCGGGTTTTCCAATCCCTTGCATTCCTTGCAATCAGGGGTAGTTTTGGGAAACGCCGGTTCCAAAAGCAAGCAACCCCACATATAGGGGTTGGAAGACAAACGCCCGGCTGGTATCATCCGGACTGGTCCAAAAGGGATGGATGAAAGAAGCTTCCCTTCAAAGAGTTCAAACACTCGTTCCGGAAAGTTGATTTAAGAGAAACTGGGTTCAGGCAAAGAACATGTGAACGGAGATGGACGGTGCCCGGCAAAGGCTTTCGTTAAGCAGTCATTAACAAACACGATGAACATCGCGACAGGCGATGTTTGTGTCATTCAACCACGATCCACAAACGCACAAAACCCTTCGGATGAACGGAGTATCAGATGGCCATTTCTCGTAAGTCGAAAAAGCAACTTCGCAAGCGCATGGTAAAACGCGCCAAGACCCAGTCGCGCGTTGCCGATGTATCGCAAGAGAAACAACCCACATTTGAATCGCTCGAACAACGCACACTGCTCAGCAGCACGGCGTTCTTTACGACCGATGGCATCTGGGACGCCAATCAACCCGGCCTTCCGCCTCTTGGCGGAATTGACGCGCCGCTGTTCGCGACCAAGGGCATTCTCGACGGTAAGTCATTCACCAATACATACGATGGTGACGGCATTGGCGCCAGCGTGCGAACAGTCTTTGTTGGAAACATACAAATCCTCCGAAACGGCGATGTGTTCAGCCCGATCCGCGGCACGGGTAACGGCGACAACCTTTTGAACCTTGTTGGCGCGTTCGATGGAACGGTCGTCGACGAGATCGTCGAAGGCGATGGTTCGACCACATCGATCATTGGTATCACCAGCGCACGATTGGGCTTGTTTGAATCCAGTGTCGCTTTCCTGGCGGATGACGCTTCGACTTGGGGGTTTAACACCGCAGCCAATCCAAACAGTGTCGCTGAATGGACACTCAAGGATCCGGAGCCGATTTCACCCAGCGACTTTGCGGTTGCCAATGCCGCCCAGTTCTTCCTTGCGGTTCAGGACGTTAACACCCTCACGGTCAATTCGGAAATCGATACACAGAACCAGGCGCGACTTCTCTTCCGGGAAGATTCGGCCAACTCCGTCGACCAGCCCCTTGATCCCGGCGACGAATTCGTCAATACCTTGTTTGACCCAGGTTCAGCCACGATTAATCCGGCATTCGCGCCTTTAATTGGCAACATTATTGATGAAGGCTTGGTTGTGATTCCCCGTACCACCAACTTCGAAGGTGGTGGATTCGATCCGGCAAGTGAAACAATCGTCAATCAGGTCGGTCTTTGGGGCATCGGCAACAGCGTGGGCGATGACCCCTCAGAAGGCTTTGCCGACTTTGATCAAACAGACGGAAATGCTGACAACGACTACCTGCCAATCGCCGACACCTCGACCGGCGACTTTGTCTCCTCCCAGCAAACTGAAATCGCACCGGGCGTACAGGTCGAACTGGATGCTCCTGAACCAGACGCCTTCATTGTTATCACACCGGACGACACCAACCGCATCGGTGACAACCATACCTTCACCGCCACGGTATTCGTGGACGACGGCATCGCGGCCGGCGACGGCGGCGATGGTGTCGACGGATTCCGCGCCGCGCTGGACAGCGAGATCAATGACCTGACGGTGACATTGACCAGTTCCAACGGCGCTGACGCCATGATCAGCAGCCCGCTCGATCCAGAAATGGACGACATCGTCAGCAGTGTGAACAACAATTTTGATGTCATCTTCACGTCACTCAGCGGCGGCATCGTCACCGGCGGCGCCACGGCCAACGTCACAGTCAATGGTGACGTGTTGAACGTACAGACCGATGGTCTGATTGATGATCTGGGTACGCTTGATTCGCGTGACGCGGTGAAGAAGTTTGTTGATGCGAAGATCGTGATTGCTCCGGATGACACGAACCGGATTGGCGACGACCACACGTTCACGGCGACGTACTTCGTGGAT
>JANQKH010000805.1 GCA_028281215.1 Phycisphaeraceae bacterium
AAGCCGGCAGCATTCTTGAAGGCGCCGCCGCCCGGGCCTCAAGCGCCGGAACGGCGCAACAACAGGCGGACATCGAAGCCGCCGACCGTGCCGGAGGGCGGGATGACCAACAGATGAGCCGCAAACAGCGCCGCGCCGCGGTCGCCGAAGCACGCCGCAAAGGCGGCGGCAACAAACGCAAATCGCGCCGACGGTAATCTTTGCCGGTTGGTTTTTCACGCCGAGCCGCTCAGACGCGTGCCACACTTTGCCCAACCAACGTGCGGCGCCCTGGTCTGGCTGTTTCACGAAGGATTCATCCTCGTTCACAACAACCGCGCCACCACACCATCAGCCACCATCAACCCCTGACCCGTCAAACGAAGATGCGTCGCCGTACGCTCCAACAGCGCGGCGTGGATCAACTCTGTGATTGCATTATCGCGCGCACTGCCCGGTACCACATGTTGATCCAGCCAATCCAACGGCACACCTTCGCGCAACCGCAAACGCATCATCAATTGTTCACCCACGCTGTCATTTGGCGGAAGGTGTTCGTGATCGGTCGAAGGTGATGGACCCTGCGACGCCAGGTATTGCCCCAGGTGCGGCAGGTTCTTCCAACGATGCCCCACCATGTGACTGGACGCCGACGGACCGGCCCCCAACCAGTTTTCGTTCCGCCAGTAAAGCAGGTTGTGTTCGCTGCGAAAGGATGAAGAATCGTTCGAATCGCCCTGCCGTTTCGCCCAGTTGCTGATCTCGTAATGCTCGAAATCTGCTTCCGCCAACCGTACGATGACGCGTTCATACATTGCCCTTTCCAGCGATTCGTCGATCGGCTCAAACTTGCCCTGTTTCAATCGCTCGGTCATCGCCGTGTTCGGCTCGTAGATCAGTGAATAAACACTCAGGTGCGCCGGCTCCAGCGCCAGCGCCTGGTCAAGATCATGATCAAGTTGCGCGATACTCTGGCCGGGAATGGCGAAGATCAAGTCGAGGCTGACATTGTGAATCCCCGCCTGTCGAATGATCTGCACTGCCTGCCCCACGCTGGTCGGGTCATGCCAACGTTCGAGCGTGCTGAGAAGCGAGGTGTCAAAACTCTGCGCGCCGATGCTCACGCGGTTGACGCCACCCTCAACCAGCACGTCCATCAGCGCCGGTGTCACGGTTTCCGGATTTGCTTCGATGGTGAATTCCGACACGTCGGCAAGCACACCGAGTTGATGCAGCTCGTCCAGCAAGCGCCGCCACGTCGCCGGTTGCAGCAGCGTGGGGGTGCCGCCGCCGGCAAAAATGGTTCGTGGTTGCAGGTCGATCCGCTCCGCCCACCATCGCAGTTCATCGATTAATCGGTCAGCAAACCCGCGCTCGCGAGCCGGGGGCGCGGCAGGGTTTTCCCTGACAAGTGGGTCGGTGGACGTATTGGTCCCGGAATCGCCCGTCTGATCCACAATGCTGTAAAAGTCGCAGTAATGGCATTTGTGAAAGCAAAACGGCACGTGGAGGTAAAGCCCCGCCGCTCCGCCGCGTGGACCGGGATTTGTTTGCAGGGCGTCGAGCACGCCGTTAAAATTCAAATTGGTGGCGGGGGTGTCGGGCAATTCGGAGAAATCGATTCGTATGGACGTTTCACTGATCATGTTCAAAACGGATGGGAGCCGTCGTGAGTTCCCGCTCCAGAAAGGGTCGCTCGTGGTCGGACGAACCAGCGACGCCGATTTGCGCATTCCGCTTCCAAGCGTTTCCCGCAAGCACTGTGAGTTTGCATTCGACGGCCAGGCCATCACGCTGCGCGATCTGGGATCGAGCAACGGCACGCTGCATAATAGCACCCGCATCGAGCAAATCGCGCTGGCGGCGGGGGATCAGGTCGACGTCGGCCCGGTCAGTTTTTACGTGATCGTGGACGGCCAGCCCGCCGAGTTGGTCAGCGGTGAATCAGCCAGCGAGGCGCCGGCAACCGGCGACGAAGGTGAAATGGTCGTCGCGGAAGGCGATCAGGCTCCGACGGATCAGACCATTGCGACGGGCCGGACGGTGGTGGATGAAGTTCCGGCTGCCACGCCTGATGAAGCAGAAGCAGATGCAGAAGCCGAAGCAGCACGTGCCCCGTCGACAAGTGAGTCCGTCGCCGAAACACCCGCCGCGACGGATAAAGCCAGCGAATCAACTACCAAACCGCAGTCCACCCCTTCTCAAAACGAAAAGCCGCAGGACAAGCCCGCCGAGAAACAAGAAGATCTGGATCTGGAAGATGCGTTGGCTCAAGCGGCTGAGAATCCGGCCAATGAACCAGCATCAGTACCGGCTTCGAATACACCGGTAGCAGAAGACTTTGAAGACCCCATCGCCGCACTTCAAGCGCTGGCCGATGCGGAAGTCGCATCGACGAATGAGTTCGCTGCTTTTCTAGATGAGGATGAACCGGCGGAGAAAGACAGCAAAGGCGCCTGATCGCCCAGCGCTCAAATTGATCATGACGACTTCTCTTCCTTCGGCGGCACAACCGCCAGTGGATTCGATTCCTTTGACTTGAGCGGAACGACCACGCGATTGCCGCACGCCTTACAAATCACTTCCTTGCCGCGCATGGATTCCGACACGCTCAACATCGAGCGGCAAAGCAAATTCGGACAGATGAGCCTGACAAGACCGGTGGCCATGGATCAATCCCCTCAAACCAACCCTTGTTAACATCGACAAAAGCGTATTCGGACATGAGAGTGGGGATAGAGCATCCGGTCGATCCGTGTGCCATGGCACATGGATCGACACCGCTTTTCCTCAAGTAAGTTTTTCCCTTGTCCAACGCTCCCTCCTTTATTGTCGCGTCATACCCAATCGATATAATTGGGCGCACGTTATCGGGCATACGTTCAGTCATTGATGTTCACGCCAAAGGGGTCACCATGAAACTCATGCTGGGATTGTTTCTCGCCGCCTGTCTAATCCTCTTCCTGGTCTGGAAGTTCGGCATCAGCGGGTTCAGCCCGGAGGAACAGGGCGCCCAACTTCAGGCCCAGGTCAAGCCCGGCATGACCTGGCAGGAAGTCGCCGACATTCACAAGCCCGGCAAGTTCCGCGCCAATCGTGTCGATGACGATGGCTTCACCGTCAAGGGCCTGCCCGCAAAGTTTGATCCCGCCCAAGTCGAAATCGCCATCAAGAACGGCCTGCCCGTCGGCTTCGTCTTTGAATATTTCCTCAGCGGCGATCATCACTACATGGTTTACTTCGACAGCCAGGGCAAAGTCACCGGTCCGGTCGAAAAGGTGCGCAATATCAAGGATTTGCTCAACCCCTGACACCACCGCCACGCCGCCCGACGCGACCCCCGATGTGCCCCCTGCGCGGATGATTCACCTCAATGGCAGACGCCTGGTTGATTTCGTGTGCTTCATGCGACATGAAGTACCGCGCCCGTCCCGACATGATCGGGCGAACGCTTCGCTGCAAGTGCGGCGAACGGCTGCACGTGACCGATCCCGACGCCAACGATGCGCCTGACCAACTCACGGACACAAACGCAGATACCCCATTCAAGCCCTCCGTCGAAGACGACCTGGTTCACGTGGAAGTGGAGGAAGACAACAGGCCCGCATCACCCCCGCCGACCGGACGCATCAGCCCGGTGATGGAAGCGTTGATCAACCGCGAGGACGAAGTGGGCATGCCCATCTTTCGCGAACGCATTCTCCCTTACGTGTTCCTGAGCATCGGTCTGGCGGCGCAATTGATCCTCTGGTTTGTCTGGACGGTTTCCCCCGCCAGCGCGATGGCTGTGATGGGAATCGCCGTGAGCGTACAGGTCATTCTCTTTGCGCCCATCCTGCTTTTCCTGCTGGTCAGTGTGGCCAAGTGGATCGACCTGGACTTGGGCACGTTTTTTTCGCTGTGCTTCAAAGTGGCGGCGCTGACACTCGGGCCGCTCGGCGTCGCCGACGCCCTGCTGACGATCAGCCTCGTCGTGACAGACTTTGACTGGCACGTCATCGCTGCGGGGTTCGGCTTCTACGTAATCCTCGCCGGCCTGCCGATCTGGATTCTCTTCCGCACCAACGTCGGCGAAACGGCTCTGCTGTTGACCATCAACTACCTGCCGCGCACCATCGCCATCTACATCGGCGCCTCCATCCTGCACAACCAGGGCATCATCAAGTAATGCGCATGAAAAAGACCGACGCGGGTCGGCCTTTCTTTCAGTTTCAAATTGAATTGGTCAAGACTTTACGCCGACGCTTCGGCCTTCTTTTTGTTCAGACGATTGGCCAGGCGCGACTTGTAGCGTGACGCCGTGTTTTTGTGGATCGTGCCCTTGGCGGCCACCTGGTCCAGCATCTTGTAAAGACCGGTCAACTGCGATTGGGCGTCGTCCACCGAACCGTGAAGGATCGTCTCATGGTACTCGCGGATCGCACTGCGATAACCCCGCTTGCGCCAGCGGTTCAGCGCACGGCGTTTGACGTTCTGACGGATCCGTTTCTTGGCACTCAGTGAATGAGCCATGGTGATCGAAACTCCTTGGTGGAACCCCGCCCGACCCCTGCCGCCGCGGGAAGCCCAACATTATGGCAACCCAATCCCCATTTGGCAACCAATGCGACCCAATTCGCCCCCGATCTACTCAAATTCATCAAAATTCCCAGCTATTTGAGGTTTCTCGTGGTCCCAATACGTTTTGGAGCATCAATGTTGATCATCTGCACAACTGGCCAAGCTCGCTCTTTCATCAAGATGGCTCACACTTTGCGCCCGAGCAGCGAGGCATCCCTTCACCGACCGGGCGTCCCATCCACACACATCACACGCGCGGATGCTTCCAGCTCAGCAGCCGCTCCCATCCAAAAAGAAAAGCATCGGCTCCAAACCAATCACCACCCACACGACAAGATCATTCCAACCGAATCGTTTCCTTGACACACGCCGACCTGCTTGGAAAGATACTCCAACCTCACAGGAGAGGTGGCCGAGCGGCTGAAGGCACCGGTTTGCTAAACCGGCGT
>JANQKH010000833.1 GCA_028281215.1 Phycisphaeraceae bacterium
TATGCTTTTCACCGGCGGCCCCCCATGACACACATAAAGGAAGATGTGATTCGTTTACTCGATTTGTAGTTAACTCGACAGACGTGATGCGATCACCAAATCAATTCACTTCACTTTGATCCGCGACAACGGGTTCACCGGCGACCGCCCGCCACCAAGATCGGTGCATTGGCGGATCGCTTCGCTGACGGTTTCTTTGGCTTCGACAACGGCATCGTCAAGGCTGGCGCCTTTGGCCAGTTCGGCGGCGAGAGCCGCGGCGAAAACACAACCAGCGCCGTGCGTGCTTTCGGTCGGGCGCCACGCCGCAGCCACTTCGCGTACTTCGTTGCCGTCATAGTAGATGTCGATTGCTTCGCCTTCTTCATCGTTTTCGCGTTTAAAGCCTTTGATGATGCAGGCGCGGGCGCCGAATTGTTCACAGATTTCCTCCGCCGCGCCGCCGGCCGTTTCGATGCTGTCGATCATGTCGCCCGTACCCAGCAGCTTCGCCGCTTCGGCTCGGTTGGGTGTGACCACCGCTGCTTGTGGCAACAGTTCCTTGGTGAGCGCCTTGATCGCGTCGTCGTCGAGCAGGGCGTCGCCATTCTTGCTGACCATGACCGGGTCAACCACCAGGGGCAGCAGGTTGTTGCGTTCGATGGCTTTGGCGACGGCCTTGACTACCCCGGCATTGCCGAGCATGCCGGTCTTGGTTGCATGAACGCCGATATCCGATGCGACGGCGTCGATCTGCGCCGCCACCAGTTCGGAATCGAGTATCTGCGAATGACGTACACCCTGCGTGTTCTGCGCGGTGATCGCGGTGATCGCACTTGTGCCGAACACGCCCATCGCGGTGAACGTTTTCAGGTCCGCCTGCACGCCGGCGCCACCACCGGAGTCGCTACCGGCGATGGTCAGGGCGACGGGAAGGCCGGGGGTTGTGCGTGGATTGTCATCTGCCACGGGGATGCTCCTGCTGAATCAACGAACCTTCGCGAGCAGTTGCTCCAGCGAAGGGGCAGCAATTTAAGGTTTTCGCCCGCGCATGACAAAGGGGGGCGGGATATGTGGGAAGTCAGAAGTTTGAAACGGGAAGCGACTAACTGGAGCGGGACTAGATAAAAAGGCGAGGTCGCCGAACTGCCGACCTCGCCTTTGGGGCAAACTGGTTGTTCACATTGGGTCAGGAATTGTCCGGCCCCGGCGTGTTTGGACCGCTCTTGGGCAGTTTGGGCTTCTTGATGTAATCCTTGGGAATCTCGCCGGTCAATGCCTGGAGGAAGGTATGAATCGATTCGACCTGCTTGTCAGTCAGGTCTTTGCCAAGTTGATGCTTGGCCATCATGCGGATTTGTTTTTTGAGGTCGGTTTGTGAACCGTCGTGCAGGTACGGCCCGGTCTTGGCGATATTGCGCAGGCTGGGCACTTTGAACGCGTGCTTGTCCGATTCATTTTTGGTGATCTCGCTTCTGCCAACGTCTTTGATGCCAGGCCAGGGTTTGACCAAGCCGAGTTTCATGTATTTGTCGCCGCCGAAGTATCGGCCGGTGTGGCATACGAGACAGCCAGCGTTGAAGAACTCGATCATGCCCTGCTTTTCACCGAGAGTGAGTGCCTTGGTGTCTCCGGCGAGGTACTTGTCCACTCGGCTGGGTGTGACAAGCTTGCGCTCAAACGCGCCGATCGCCTTGGCCATATTGTCGTAGGTCAACGGATCCTTCTGATCGGGAAAAGCCTGCTTAAACGCTTTGACGTAACCGGGAATCGACTTGAGCACCTTCACCACGTGTTGCTCAGAGGGCATCGCCATTTCAATTGGATTGAGCACAGGACCTTTGGCCTGAGCTTCAACATCGGGTTCACGGCCGTCCCAGAACTGGGCGAGGTGGCCGGCGGCGTGGTAGACGGTGGGGCTGTTGCGGCCGCCGCGCTGACCTTTATGGCCGGGCGAAGTGGCTTCGCTGTCCACACCGTAGTTATCCAGTTGATGACAGGAATTGCAGGAGATTTTCTGGTTCTTCGACAGACGCGGCTCGTAAAAAAGCATGCGGCCGAGATCGATCTTCTCAGCCGTGACTGGATTTTTCTCACCGGCGATCACTTCGCCGGCCTTGATGTGCGGGCGGAATGCATCAAGCAGCGCCTTGTCGATTTCACCTTCACCATGCGCGGCCGGGCCGGACATTCCCGTCCAAACCACGAGCGTCAGAATGCCGATCACTTTCCAATTTCCAAGCATCAATATTGACTCCTTAATCTTCAAACCTGAAACGCCGGAAGGAACGCCTTCCCTTCAGCAGCTTTCAGGGGAGGCAACACCATAGCGGCATCGACCATAGGATTAAAGTATCTGTTCTCTATTTTTTTGATAGGCACTTGCTATTGATCGGCTGCCTCAAATGCGTCCGACTTTCGCACGGCGGCACGAACTTCCTCGATCAGTTCGCGCCCGAGGCCGGACACCTCTCGACCGTGATTCCAAACCGCCACAATATCCCGCTGGGGTTGTGAACCGGCCATGGAGAGGCATGCGAGCCCCTTGGCTGCCGCCGATTTTAAACATGCCTTGGGTACCACGGAAATCCCCAAGCCAAGCGACACCATCGACAACACCGTCGACAATTGCGAACTACGGCAAATGATCTGCTGGCGGATACCTTGTTCCTCGCAAAGAGAATTCACCTGACCCGATAAACAATGCATCTCATGCAGCACGATCGCAGGTTGCTCATCCAATTCCTCGAACCGGACACGCTTACGTGAGGCAAGTGCGTGCGCTTTCGCCGCCACAGGTAGCAACGGTTCGGTCGCAATACGCTCGACGTCCATCCGATGGTCATTGACCGGTGTGCTCATCAGCGCCACATGAATCTCTGCATCCACGAGCATTTGAATCAGATTGGCGGTCACGTCTTCGATTACTTCGATGTGCGCTTCGGGATATGCTGAGCGGAAAGATTTCACGGCGGGCGGCAACAGGTAGGGCGCTATTGTGGGGATCGCCCCAATGATCACTCGGCCGCGGCCTTCCTCGACATCCTCCATCACGGCCGTTCGAATGCTCTCCACTTCAGCAAGAATAAGTTTGGCGCGGGGAAACAACGCCTCACCGGCATCCGTCACAGCGATGCGACGGCCGAGGCGATCAAACAACTGCTCACCCAACTCTTTTTCCAACTTGATGATCTGCTGACTCAGGGACGGTTGAGCGATGTGGCACCGGTCGGCGGCCTTACCAAAGCTGCCGGTTTCCACCACCGCCACAAAATAGCGCAGTTGATGTAATTCCATAGTTTACCCCTATCAAAAACAAGGAACATACATCATTGTAGACTATATATGAAAGACGGCCCGTCAAAATGCTCCAAACCCTGTCATGTCAACTCCACCCGGTTCAGGATGTCTGCCACCTCTTTTTTCCACATGATGATCGATTGTCACAAATGGAATTTTCAACACAAGTTATTGCAAATACAATATTTACGATCAACACCCCCTTTTCAGCACGAAGTGAAAGCAAGCCGGCTCACAAAATGCTTGCAATTCCGATAATCTGGATTACCTTAGTCTGCATTCATGTGAATCAAGTTCTTTCGATTCGCACGGCTCGCATTCGCAAAGGGTAACGCTGGGTCATCGGTTGATATGTTGGCCATTCACCATTCCTATCAGGGAGGCGTTCTTATGACAACTCGCATCGCTTCAATCATTGTGGTTCTGTTGCTGACCGTCGGCTTCACACCCGCTTGGGGTGACGCAGCTTTGGACGCGGAGGTGCTCAAGAAACTTGAAGCCTTGGAGAAAGAAGTGCAGGATCTGCGCAAATCCAATGCGGAATTGCGGGGCAAGGTGTCCAAGTATGAGCACGGTGACGGCTGGCTCAATGCCCGACGGGCTGAAGAAATCAAAGCCCTCGTGCACGACGTGCTCGCCGACGCCGATACGCGCGCGTCCCTGATGGCCGACGGTGCGGTCGCCGGTCACGATGGTCAGCAGTTTTTCCTAGCCAGTGCCGACGGCGGTTTCCGATTGAACATCGGCGGGCAAATTCAGTTCCGGTACGTCTACAACAATAGGGATCGGACCAGCGGCGACGGCGATGAGTTCGGCTTCGACCTCCGCCGTGTGAAACTGAATTTCTCCGGCCAGATCAACAGTGGCCCGACCTTTCTTTACGATGTGGGGCTTCAAGTCACCAGTGATGATCAGGAAGTCAATCTCGATCATGCAAAAATCGGCCATCGCCTGTCCGATCAACTGGTCATCTGGGCAGGCGAAGACAAGGCATGGTTCCTCCGCGAAGAGATGGTCCACTCGTCGCGTCTGCTAACAGTCGACCGCTCGTTGTTCAACGAAGCGTTCACACTCGGCCGCATTCAAGGTGTGTGGATCGTCTACCAGCCGGACGATATGTTCCGCCTCTATGGTTCAATTAATGACGGCCTGCGTTCCGGCGAAGCCAACGGCGCAGGTGGTTTTGAAACTTCAAATCGTAAAGACTTTGATGACGATGTTGTGGACATCGCGTTCACCGGTCGCGTGGACGTCAAAATCATGGGGGACTGGGCGCAACTGAAAGACTTCAGCGCATGGTCCGGCGAACCGACCGGCTTGTTCGTCGGCGGTGCTGTGCACTACCAAATTGCTGAAACCGGCGACGATCAGGACAGCGGCGACGACCTCGACTTCCCGAACTCCGGCGGTGAGCATGACGCCTATGTCACATGGACGCTGGACATTTCCGCCGAATGCAGCGGAGCAACCGTGTTTGCCGCAATCGCCGGCACCCACGTTGATTCCGCGGCCGCCGGCAACGGATCAGACCACTACGGCGCGATGGTGCAGGTCGGATACATGGTGATTCCTGACAAGCTCGAACCGTTCTTCCGTGTGGAATGGCTCGGCATGGAAGACGAAGGCTCACTCGGCGACACGCCGGCCGACGTCACCCTGCTGACCTTCGGCGCCAACTGGTATATCAAACGGCACGCTGCGAAATTCTCGGTTGACATTCTTTACGCACTGCATCCGATCGAAGCACAGAATATCGATCAGCACCCCATTGCCGTGATCAAGGAGCAGGAGTTGCGCGGCCTTGGCTTGCTGCGTGATGATTCCGACCAGGACAGCCAGTTCGTGATTCGCGCCCAGTTCCAGTTGCTGTTCTGATTTTCACTCGACCATTCCCACTGCCAGAGCCAGTGGACCTTCTTCATCCGGCCGGTTCTACGCACCGGCCGGTTTTTTGTGCGCGGTTTGATTCCCCATTCGCATCGATCGGTCTACACTCCCCGAACCATGCTCGATCTGAAAACACCACCGACCCATCCGCTCGTGGCCGCATCGATTCTGTCCGCCGACTTCGGTCGCATGGCCGAAGAGTGTCGCGATGTGCTCGACCACGGCGCGGATCTCCTGCATGTCGACGTGATGGACGGCCACTTCGTGCCCAATCTGACCATGGGTCAGGACATGATCCGTGGACTGCGTCGTCATTTTCCGGATGTGTACCTGGATGTGCACCTGATGGTGGAGCGGCCGGACGATTACGTCGACTCCTTCGCGCAAGCCGGCGCGAATCTGTTTGCGTTTCATCTGGAAGTTTGCCGCGAGATGCGCGACAACGGCGTGGATGCCCGTGCGTTGATTGATCGCATTCATGATACGGGCATGCACGCCGGTATGGTGATCAATCCGCCGACTCCGCCGGATGAATTGGAGCCTTACCTGGATGCGCTGGACTTGGTGTTGGTGATGAGTGTGAATCCCGGCCGATCCGGGCAGGCGTTCATACCGGAGGTGTTGGACAAGACGCGTTGGATCAAGCGGCGCATTGGTGCAGGTACAAGATTGGAAATGGACGGCGGGATCAAACCGACGACGGCGCCGGACGCCGTCGCCGCCGGCGCGGATGTGTTGGTGACGGCGTCGGCACTGTTCGGCGCGGCGGATCGAAGCGTCGTGATCGAGCAGTTTCATCGGTCGGGCGAATGACGCGGCCAATTATGTTCGTCCGTGGCACCCAATTCATGATTCCTGGTGAAGTTCCTTCGCCATGATGACGCTGCGATAGTTCGTCACCTCCCAGTCCGCGTACTCGATGAATCGATAGCCCAGCCGTTCGTACCATTGAATAAGGTGGGTCGCACCTTCAGCGGTATCGAGGGCGAGTTGTGTTGCGCCGCGAGTGATGGCGTCGGCTTCAAGCGCCGCCATCAACTGTGAACCGATGCGGTGGCGTTGGTAGGCCGGCAACACACCGAACTGGCCGAAGCTGAACACGCCGGATTGGCAATAGAGTTGGCACGGCGAGTTCTCACGCGGGCCGTAAAGCGTCACCGTGCCAACGATGCGGCCGACGGATTCGGCGATCAGCGGATACCCTTTCGCCAACCGGTCGCGCGTCACCTTATCGTCCTGATGGGTGGCGAGGTAGCGGAATCCCATCGACGCCAACTGTGCATAGGCGGCGTGCAACAACTCGGTGATTTCCTGGATCGAATCAACCAAAGCAAGCGGGCGAATGTAAACACTATCGGCGGGCATTGGTGTACGAACCGCCGATTCACCGCGACCCCAACTTCAACTTCAATTCCTTCGGCTTCTTGTCTCGAAGGATCTTCAGTTTGATCTCATCGCCGGGCTTGTGGGATTTCAAAGCGTCTGAAAGCTCCTGGAGGTTGGCGATTTTTTTGCCGTTCCAGCCGACGATGATGTCGTTCGCTTTGAGGCCGGCGGCTTCGGCGGGGCTGCCGGCGCTGGTGCCGTCGATGGCGCAACCGTTCTCGGCGTCGATCGAAGCATAGTTGGGCACAACACCGAGGTAGGCGCCGCTGCCGCGCGGGCCGCCGGGCGC
>JANQKH010000843.1 GCA_028281215.1 Phycisphaeraceae bacterium
AGCGAATCCGCCACCTCGCTGCCGCCGAAGCCGCGGTTGATGGCATTCGCATCGGGGAACCACTTGTCGAGCTTCCACATGCGAATCGACGAACTGCCAACGAACAGTACGCCATTCTTCTTCGGCGGATTGGTTTTGTCCTGCGCTTCGAATTTCTGGATGGTGGCTTCCCAGCGTTCGGGACCGGTGGGTTTTTTCTTGGGCGGCGCCTTGGTGGTTTTTCCCTTGTCGCCAGCGCCTCCCTTGTCGCCCTTCCTGGCAGGCAGCAACTGCACCGCGTCGGCGATGACGTGGCCCTTCGTGCCTTTGTTGGAGATGACGATCGTGGTCTTGCCGGCTTTGAATTGATGATTGCCAAGCGAAACCCACGAACCGTTAATCGCCGGCTCTTTAGTCTGGTTGACCTGTTTGGTCACCGTGCCGTCGGCGGTGTTGATGATGATTGGCACTTTGGTTGCGCGATTGGGGTTCGGCGTGTAGGAGACGCGTACTTCGTAACTGCCGGCGGTTTTGATATTGAACGTATAGGTGACGCTGCGGCCGCCCTTATTGTCATCACCGTCATGCAGGTACCACTTGCCGACGAAGCCGGCGACGGATGTGCTTTCGCCCCACTGATTATCGCGTTGCGCCTGTTCATCGTCGACGACGATGCCGTCCAGTTTCTTCGGATCGATGCCGATGTGGCCGCCGCCGCGCGATGTGCGGCCTTTGTACTCGATAACCTGCCCGTCTTCGAGGATCTTCGCCTTGAGTTTGTCATAACTGACATCCTGCACGGCAACCTTGTCGTCGATGGCAAACACCGCTGCAGTCGCACCGCTTTGGCCGAGGATCATGAAGACCGGCTCCATGCGGATCGACCCGTAGGCGATGTGCGAACTGCTGAGACAGACAGGCACGATCAGGTTCGCGCACTCATTTTTCTTGGGGACGATCGCTTCGTAGCTGATGGGATAAGGCCCACCGGGGCTGATTTGAATGTCGCCTTCGTTGCGGACGTACGCGTTGCCGTCCTTGTCTCTGGCGATGTAGCGTTGCACGTTGTGCGAATCCATGTTGTATGAACCCATGCCAACGGGTTTCGGCGTGAGTTTGATTTTGCGCAGGTGCAGTTCGGTCATGACGAAGTCGCTGACCATTCGCCGCGCTTCGCGCACGTAAATCTGGTGCGGCCAGTTGCCGTTGTCCTTGAATTCATCTTTCGCCAAGCCCCACTGGCTGTAACGCTTGCGGACGTCTTCCGGCACGCGCGGGTCGTTACAGAGGAAATAGTGGTAGCCCTTCTGATAAGTCTCGTGTTCTTTGAGGATTTCCTTGCGGCGTTCGTACGACGCTTCGGGGTAGTCGTAATTCATGCCGATGTTGTCGGTGCTGAACGGCCCGTGGTTGTTGGTGTCGGTCTTGCCGTTGGGCGCGGGGTCGAACTTGCCGAAGATGTGGCGTGAGCCTGCTTTCAACGTGCGCAAAAGGATTTCATATTGCAGCGGGTCATAGCCTTCCGGTTTCGGGAACGGTTTGCGGTTGGCGGGCACGTTGGTCATACACAGCCGATAGTTGTACGCCTGCACGCGGTGATCGCCTTGGCCGTCATTACCCGGGTCTTTGTCATGCACGCGCGGGAGCAGGCCGCTGGTCGGATCGCCCGGCTTGACGTAAGGGCTGATCTTCATGCGGTTGAACTGGTGTTTGATGGTGCGTGCCTTTTGCACGCCGTTGAGCGTCTCGCCGTACTTGCTGTTGGCTTCGCGACCGACGTGGAAGATCACGCCGGCTGCCGCCAGGAGATCGCCTTCATACGTTGCATCGATAAAGATTTTGCCCGCGTAGGTTTTGCCGGAGAGCATTCGGATCGATTTGATGCGAGGGAAGTCCCCGTCCTGTAGTGTCACACCTTTATCGCTGCGGTCGAGCCACTCGTCCCGATGCACCGGTATGTCGTGTTCCTTGATGAGTTGTTCAAAGGTCGCCTCGGCCACGTGCGGCTCAAAGACCCACATCGCATCGTCGTTCTTGCGATAGCGTGAATACTGCTCGGGCTTTTGAAACTTCCAGGCATCCGGTCTGTCGTAATGTTTTTTCAGG
>JANQKH010000866.1 GCA_028281215.1 Phycisphaeraceae bacterium
GCGTCGATCTCCGCCTGCTTCAACCGCGCCTCGGCTTGTTGCTGGGGCGTCAGCGATTCCCACTCTTCCTTGCTCATGCCCAACGGATACGTTTCGCAGCCAAGCATCACGATGCAAATGACCACAACAAGGAAAGACAACAGGCGGCGCAGGATTACATTCATGGGAAAAACTCGGTGACGTGAATAGGCCGACTCGCCGGCAGGTTAATTCATGCTTGGATCGATGGGGCGAAGTTTGGGGTCAATCCCCTCCAGTGCGTCGGCCAAAGCGATCTGTTTCGACAACTTGTGCCACAGCCCTTCGTCGGAATTGAAAACCAACTCGGGCGTCGCGGGTGTGACCAGCCACGAGCCGGTTTCCATCTCGGCGTCGAGTTGGCCTTCCGTCCAGCCGGCGTAACCGACGAAGAAACGAATCGCATCCGTGTTCTCGCGGATCAGTCGTTCGACGTGATCCTTGTCCGTGCTGAAAAACAGGCCGTCCGCGATGTCAACCTGTGAGATGTCAGGATGGGTGTGCACCACCATCAACGGTCCCTGGCACGGTCCGCCGTGATAAAGATGGTCGTCGCTGACATAAGGCGTGTCGCACACCTGTTCCCACGCTTCGCCGATGCTCATGTCGGTCGGTCGATTGAGCACCAAACCCAGCGCGCCTTCTTCGTCGTGTTGCACCATCAACACCACTGAGTGCAGAAAGTTAGGGTCGAGCAGACTCGGTGCGGCGATCAGCAGTTGGCCCTGTAAATGGTTGATGTCAAAATCACTGGCCATGTCATCAGCAGTGTAGCAGGGCGGAATGTAAAAGCTAAAAAAAGCCCGCGAACTTTTGTTCGCGGGCGGGTTGATGTCGATCTGATCGGACTCGTTACACGAGAGCCGCTTCGAGCACGGTCTTGCTCACGCTGTCTGGTACGGGACGGTAGTCCAGCGGTTCCATCGAGTAGGACGCTCGGCCTTGACTGAGGCCGCGGGCGGTTGTCGCGTAACCGAACATTTCACTCAGCGGGCACTCGGCAGTGATCACGCGCGTGTTGGAACGCTGCTCGGTTTCCACGATCATGCCGCGGCGACGGTTCAGGTCGCCCGTGATCGCGCCGAGGAAATCGTCCGGCGTGGTGACCTGCACCTTCATCACCGGTTCGAGCAACACGAGGCCGGCCTTGCGGCAGGCTTCACGCATCGCGAGGATGCCGGCCTGCTCGAACGCGACCTGCGACGAGTCCACTTCGTGATACGAACCATCGGTCAGTGTGACTTTCACGTTGATCAGCGGGTAACCGGCGAGGATGCCGCTTTTGGCCGCTTCGCGACAGCCGGCTTCGACCGACGGGATGTATTCCCGCGGCACCGAACCGCCGAAGATGTTCTCTTCGAAAGCGATGTTGTCGTTGAATTTGAGGCCTGCTTCCTCGGCGTCTTCCGCGGTGAACGGTTCCACTGTGATGACCACGTCACCGAATTGGCCACGACCGCCGGACTGTTTCTTGTGCAAGCCGCGCGCTTCGGCGTGACCGAGAATGGCTTCACGGTAGGCGACGCGTGGTCGGCCGACATTGACGCCGATCTTCATGTCGCGCGTCAGTTTGTGCGTGATGATTTCCAGGTGGAGCTCGCCCATGCCTTCGATGATCGTCTGCCCGGTTTCTTCGTCATAGTGGCTGCGGAAACTGGGGTCTTCGCGGCGAATGGTGGTCAGCGCGTTGCCGAGTTTGTCCTTGTCTGCTGTTGTTGCCGGCTCGATCGACATGCTGATCACCGGTTCGGGGAAGTCCATGCGTTCGAGCACGACCGGATCGTTCGCATCGCAAAGCGTTTCGCCGGTGATCGAATTCTTCAGACCGACAATGGCGACGATTTCACCCGCTTCGCACTTCTCGCGGGCAATGCGGTCTTTCGAGTGCATCTCGAAGATACGCGAGACGTTTTCCTTTTTGCCGTTGTTGCTGTTGAGGACGCGGCTGCCCTTTTCGAGTGTGCCGGAGTAAACGCGGATGTAGGTCAGGTCGCCGTGGGCGTCGTTGACCACTTTGAACACCAGCGCGGAGAAGGGGGCGCTCGGATCGCTCGGGCGGGTCACCGGTTCGTCCGTTTTCGGCTTGGTGCCTTTGATTTCCGGCACTTCCAGCGGGTTGGGCAGGTAATCAATGACGCCGTCAAGCAATCGCTGCACGCCGATGTTCTTCAAGGCCGAGCCACAGAACACCGGGTGGCACTTGATGGCGAGTGTCGCACGACGCAGGGCGGCGATCAGCTCTTCTTCGGTGATGTCTTCGTCGGCAAGGTATTTTTCCGCCAGTTCGTCGTCGAGGTCGGCGACCTTTTCAACCAACTCGTGACGCCAACGGTCGGCCTCTTCTTTCATGTTGTCGGGTATGTCGCGCTCTTCGACGACTGCGCCGAGTTCTTCCTCGCTGAAGTAGTAGGCCTTCATGTTGATGAGGTTGATAATGCCTTCGAGCGTATCGGCAGCGCCGATGGGAATCTGCACCGCAATGGCGTTGGCGCCAAGGCGTTCGCCGATGGAAGCGAAGCTGAAATTGAAGTCGGCCGCCATCTTGTCCATTTTGTTGATGAAACAGATGCG
>JANQKH010000015.1 GCA_028281215.1 Phycisphaeraceae bacterium
GGCCGGAGGTGCACCGCTTCACCCAGCGCCTCGACCAGGCCGGCGTCGCCCGTGATTTTGGACGTGTCGAGTGGACCGTCGGTGATCTGCGCGTACGCCCGGCGAAACAATCCAATCTCGAACACCTGCGGCGTCTGCACTTCGTACAAGCCCGCGCGGTCGACGGTTTCGACCACCTGCCGCGCATCGATTCGCTTGCTGCTGTCGGTGCCGAGAATGAGGTCGGCCGGATCTTCCTTCACTTCGACAGCCTCGTCACTCACGCGCTTGAGGGTGTTGGCGACGGGCAACCCCGGCACGACGGCGTCAAAGTGTTCCGCCGCTTCGAACAGGCGGTCGACCAGCGCACGTGTGGCCAGCGGTCGCGCGGCGTCGTGCACGGCAACGTGTGTGGCGCTGTCTGACACTTCCTTGAGCGCGTTGAGCACGGTTTCCCATCGCTCGGTTCTCCCGCCCGGTACGAGTTTGACGCCGTGGAAACCGATCTTGTCGCCCCACTTGAACTTGAACTGCTCCATGGCGTCAGGGCTGATGGCGAGGATGATGTCGCCGACCTGGTCCGGCCGTTTAAGGAACAGTTCAATGGAACGAAGGAACGCCGGTTTGCCGTTGAGATCGACTTCGATCTTACTCTGCTGTTTGCGCTCGCCGGCGAGTTGGTCGTCAAGAATATTATCCGACTGATTAAATCGCCGACTGGCGCCGGCGCCCGCGATGATGACGGTGGTGTTCATGGCGCGTAGTGTAGTATGGGAAGGAATCAGGGATCAGAGTATTGAGATCGGATGATAGAAAGTCATTCGTACTCCCGCTCCGACAATAGCCAATGCCTATTAACGATTAGCCAACAACCAATCTCCCATGAACATCGTCCAACTCACACCTGGCACCGGCAACTTTCATTGCGGCACTTGCCTGCGCGATCATGCCGTTGTGAAACAGTTGCGAACGCTCGGCCATTCGACGCTGATGGTGCCGCTTTACATGCCGTTCGTGACTGATGGCGCCGAGGCGGACGCCAGTGACGACACACCGATTTTTTATGGCGGCGTGAACGTCTACCTTGAGCAGAAGTCGCGCCTCTTTCGCCGCATGCCGCGCTGGTTCGGCAGGTTGGTCAACGCACCGGGATTGCTTCGCTTCTTCGCGCGGTTCGCCGGCTCGACCAAGGCGACTGAACTAGGCGACATGACGCTGTCCATGCTTAAAGGCGAACATGGGTACCAGGCAAACGAACTGGAAACGCTGATCAAGTGGCTCAAAACGCAGCCGAAGCCGGACGTGTTTTGTCTTTCCAACGTGTTGCTCGTCGGGATGGCGCGGCAATTGAAGGAATCTTTCGGCGTGCCGGTGGTCAGTTTTCTGCAAGGTGAAGATGCGTTTTTAGACGCCTTGCCGGAACCGCAGAAGCGTGCGTGCTGGGCGATGACCGCCGAGCGTTGCGCCGACCTTGACGGGCTGATCGCGGTCAGCCGAT
>JANQKH010000060.1 GCA_028281215.1 Phycisphaeraceae bacterium
GATCGCCGCGCTGCAGGCAAGTCCGGAGCAGAGCGAACAGTTCATCACCCGGCATGCCGGTAGTACGATTCGATATGAACGCATCGAAACCGACGCGGCACCGCGAGGTTTCATCTGGGTGCGCGTGACCGTTGCACGCGGTGAACGCGATACGGCGCTGCTGGGCATTGTCCCGCGTGATCACTTCAAGGAGGATGGCTGATGCGCGTGATCAACCAACGAGACATCAAGTTACGCGGTGCGATGCGATCATCGGATTGTATTTACCGCGCCGGTTGGACATTGACGCACATGGCGCTGGCGATCAGCCTCGTTGGCATATTCATGTTGGGTGCGGCCCGACTGTTCTCCATCACACAGGGCACGATTCGCCAATCACAACGTGGTATCACAGCGGTGCATCAGGCGCAATCGATGGTCGGCTTCCTTCGCGCGGATGTCTGGGGTGCAGTCAAGTTGAAACAGGTGGACGTTACGACGTTGCAAATCACGCGGCCGGATCAGTCGGTGGTCACTTGGCGCTTCCGTGATGCGACCGTCTTTCGCGCCGTCGAAGGTGAAGTTCCGAATGATGCGGATGAGACAAACCGTGCCGACGGCGCAGGCGCTCGGCAATGGCCGGTCGAAGCCGACAGCGCAGCATTTTTGGTCACAGGCCCGGTTGTGACGCTGGCGTTTGAACGCGTGGACGGTCGATCGGCCGGCGCCTTGCAAATGACCAGCCAGGTGCTGTTGACCCAGAGCATGACCAGTCAGGGGGACGCGCCATGATGCAGTTTGTTCGATCAGACATGCAGATGGCTTATCCCTCACCGCGCAGGCGGGGTATCGCGATCATGACCTGTCTAATCATGATTGGTTTCATCGGCATTGCCGTGGCGGCGATGGCGGCTCACCTTTCCGCAGACGCCGGACGCACCCGCACCGCCGACGAGGACGCCCAGGCCCGGCAACTGCTCACCTTCGCCGCAGTCGACCTGCAACAACGCCTGCCCCGCGCCGCCGACGATTCAATCGAAGAGCCGGTCGAGTTCGCCCTGCCCCGCGCGCTGACTGGAAATGGCACAAAGGTAGCCGCCACGCGGCTGGCGGTACAGGCGGATCGGCTTGAATACCGAATCACCGCCACGATCGAGACGCGCGGCTGGTCGCAGGTTGTCGTGTATCAAAAAACGGACAACAACTGGGCGATGACCGAAGCCACGCTCGACCGGCGTACTTGGTGACGGTGTCGTTTGCGAGCCAGTGTGGATGCATGACAAGCGGGTTGCCTGTCTATCGAGTCACTTCAGGTCGGGGAACATGGTCGTCACGGTGTTGACCAGATCAGCGACGTGGTCGCGTGAGGCGTCCATGAGTTTTTGTTCCTCATCGTTGAGGTCGATCTCGATGACCTTTTCCACGCCGCCGGCGCCAAGTAGTGTGGGCACGCCAACAAACAGGCCGTCGATGCCGAACTCTCCGTTGCAGTAGGACGCGCAGGGGAGGATGCGTTTTTTGTCTTTGATGATGGCCTCGACCATATCGATCACGCCGGCCGCCGGTGCATAGTAGGCGCTGGTACCCATGAGTTTGACGATTTCACCGCCGCCGACTTTCGCACGGTCGACGATTTCGTTGAGCCGTGCTTCCGCGATGAACTGCGTGACGGGGATGCCGCTGATGTTGGTGTAGCGCGGCAGGGGCACCAT
>JANQKH010000360.1 GCA_028281215.1 Phycisphaeraceae bacterium
TGCCCTGATCCGTACAACATGCGCACGACCAACGGCATGGTTCGCTGACCGAACGCGTTGGAGGTGGCGAGCACACCGGCGACGGGTTTGAGTTTGCCCATGTCCTGCGCCCATTGGAAATTCGGCAGGTTTTCCGGCCAGGGATGCGCGCCTTGCGCATTAGCCGGCACATTGGCGGCGGTTGTGTCGGTGCGCAGTTGCAGCACGTTGAGTGTTTGCGCGAGCGGTTCCGGTTGCATACCGATCGGGCCAAAGTCAGGATCGACGCGTTCGACCGTAGCAGGATCGCGCATTGGTAGCGTGTCGGCGAGTGGTGTGTTGTCGTAGCTGCGCGGCGTGAAGTAATCGCCGCCGATCCAGATCACACCCGCCCCGCGCGCCGACACATGATCGCGCATTAAACTCAACTGCTCGGCACTGAAATAGTTCGACGGCACGTCGCCGATGATGATCACGTCGTACGGCTCGAACTCTTTGGCGGTGATCGGCACGCGCGTGATCGGCGAGTTGCCTTCCTGGGCGAACGCACTGTCGGCACTGATCAACATGATGCTTGCATCAATGGTCTTTTCACGCACGAGCAATGTTTTGAGGTAGCGGTATTCCCAGCGTGGATAGCCTTCGACGTACAACACACGAATCGGCCGATCGACCAGTTCGATGTTGACGTCCTGCACATTGTCTTCCTTGACCAGTTCGCGGTCCTGAAGCGGCGCATCGGTCGGTTCGTCGTAATCGACGACGACCTGCCAGTTTTGCCGACCAGCGGCGCTGGATTGCGTAGAGAGTCGTACGACGTTATTGATGTCATCGCCGACCGGTTTCTCATCAAGCGTTCGGCCGGTGGTTTTGTCGATCAGCCTGACCTTCACCCGCGCGGGATCGATGTTCGCATCGAGGGGCAATTGATCGATGGAAACGCGGACGGGGATCGAATCGTTGATAAACGCGCGGTCGGGCACATCAACGCGGCCGACGGCGAGGTTTAAAGGCGTCTGTTTTGAACCGAGCGGCACGGCGAAGACACCAACGCCCAGTCGTTTAAGCCGTGAGACGAGTTCGGAGCCGGTGGTTTGCGGACTGCGGCCGTCGGTGAACATCACAATGCCGCTGACCGGTCGGCCGACGGCGCGTTGCAATGCCTGTTCGATGGCGGTGCGGATGGACGTGGCTTCGCCGTCGGCATCGGGCAGGGTCACCGTGTTCGCTGCATCTGCGTCCGCGGGTGACTCAATTTCGCGCGAAAAGCGATCGAAGCCCATCCACACGATACGCCGATTCTTGCCGAGCCTTTCCTTGGAGAACAGATCCCGTTGACTTGTCAGCGCATCGCGCAGCGCGGCGTCGCGCGAGGTGGCGCTGTTGGCCGACTCATCAATCACGTCGCGGATGTTCATCGACGCACTACGATCGACGAGTACGAGCAGCCAGTCTTCCTCGACGTTGTGATCCTCGACCACGAGCATCGGCCCCGCAAGCAAGGCGACGATGAAAACAATCAGCAACGTGCGCAACACCGCCAGCGCGACGCGCGCCGGGCGGCTGCCCAGCAGTCGGCTGTAGGTCCAGCCGGCATAGAGCGCGGCGGCAATAATGATGACGCCCCAGACCCAGGTTTCCAAAGGCGTGCGCCAACCGAGCGCGGCATTCTCATCGGAAAAACTGAGACGATTCAGGCCGAAGAACGAATCGAAAATGGATGCAAGGGTCGGCGTCACGCGGCGCCTCCCTTCTGTCGGCCGACGAACCGCTGGAACAACATCGTCGCGGCGCCGACGCGGCCGGCTTCGTTGGCGTGACTGAACACGCGCGCCATCCACGCTTCGAGCACGAGCAACGTCAATGCGATCCACAGCAAATGCCAACCGACATTGGCGCGGGCCGACGCAGTGCGAAACGCCGCCAACGGATCAGCACTGTCGATCCATGTCATCACGCCCATCGGTTGAAGCCACGAATCCAACAGCGATTGGTCGACCGGCGAGGTATCACCCGCAACGGCGTCGATGTTGACCGTGAGCATGCGCCCCTGCGTTTGCGGCGACGCGTGGTACACGCCTGCCAAGCGCAGCGGGTCGACCGGTTCATAACCATCATCGGTTCGGCGGAGCAGGATGCCGGCTTGTTGATCACCGGTGTCGATCGATTTGATTTGCGCGACGCCGTCCCAAGCTTTGGACAAGGCCGGCAAATCACCGACGTGGATACGGCTGAGTCGGCCGGCGTCGCCGGCATTGGCCATCGCGCTGACTAAAGTTTCGTGTAGCAGCGGCGTGAATAGCGGTTTGGTCGGCAGGTTTGACCACTTGCCGTCGAGGCTGGTGCCGAGCAGGATGAGTCGGCCGCGCCCGACCTGCTGGGTGAGCATCAGCGGGGCGTCGTCATCGCCGGCGAGCCAGACCTGATCATCGCCGGCGGGCGTTGCCAGTTTCAATCGCTTCTTGATGCGCACCGGTCCGAGCATCGCTTTCCAATTGGTGGCCAGCGCGGCGAGTGAATCCGGCGTGGGTGTGTCGACCGACAGCGGTTCACCCAGGGCGCGCGGGTCGTTTTCATCGATCAGCGTGACCGGGTCGATGGCGATGTCCCATTGCACGCCGAAGTGCGAGCGCAAGGCATCGCCCCAAGGTGACGCCTGGTCGGCGTGCGGCGCGAAGATCCAAACGAGCCCGCCGCGGTCGAGCATTTTGCGCAGGCCGCGCCAACCAGGTTGGCTGACCAGGTCCGGTCGGGTGATCATCGCGGCGTCGAGCGGCGCGAGTTTCGGTTCATCGAGATCGATCGCCAGCAGATGGCGCACCTCGGCAGGTGATTGCTCGATTGGCACGAGACCAATGCTCAACCAGCGGTCGGGGCTGATGTCTTTGTCGTCACGGCCGAAGCCGGCGGCGTCGTCACCGATCACGCCGACGGTGACTTGCCGGCGTAACTCCACCAAGGTGTGCCGGGTGTTGTCAGCTTCGAGCGCGTCGGGTTCGATCGATGCCCGCAGGACCAGCGCCGCGCCGGATGCAGCGCCGGATTCGCTGCCGACGTCCAGTTGTGCCATCACGTCGCCGGGCACGATGAGATTGCGGCGAAGGGTGGCGGACTGTTCACCTTCGGGCCAGCGGAACGTTTCCTTTTCAAAGACATGCACGGGCCGGCGGGGATCGTCGCCGATCAACGCAAAATCGACGTTGCTCACGCGCGCCGATTGGTCGTCGGCGAAGCGTTTGAGTTGCACGCTAACCGGCAGACGAATGGAGCCGTCAGC
>JANQKH010000196.1 GCA_028281215.1 Phycisphaeraceae bacterium
TGGCGACTGTATCGCCCGCGTGCTGGAATTTGAAGGCCACACCGTCATCCGCCAGAATCACATCGGTGACTGGGGTACGCAGTTCGGCATGCTCATTCAGAACCTGATCGAGTCGAACCAGGGCGACAACCAGAACCTCGGTGACCTGACTTCGCTCTATCAGCAAGCGAAAAAACGATTTGATTCTGAGCCGGATTTCGTCGAACGCGCCCGGCAACGCGTCGTACAACTGCAAGGCGGCGACGACAAAACGCGAGCGATCTGGAAAAAACTGGTCGACGCCAGCGCTGATTATTTCCAATCCATCTTCGATCGCCTCGATGTGAAACTCATTCCCGATGACATCTGCGGCGAAAGTTTTTACAACGATCGCCTGCCGACTGTCATCGAAGCACTGGAAGACGCAAAGCTCATCGGGCAGAGCAAAGGTGCAAAGGTCGTGTTCCCGCCGGGCTTTCAGAACGCCGATGGCGAACCGTTGCCGATGATCGTGCAGAAGTCGGACGGCGGATACCTCTACGCGACGACCGACTTGGCGGCCGCGCGGTATCGCATGAACGACCTGAACGCCCAGCGCGTGGTTTACGTCACCGGCGCGCCGCAGATTCAGCACTTTGACATGCTGTTCGCTGTGCTCGACATGGTCGGCTGGAGCAAAGGCGTGTCATGCGAGCACGTACCGTTCGGTTCAATCCTCGGACAGGACGGCAAAACCCTGCGCACGCGCGAAGGCAACACAGTGCGGCTGGTCGACTTACTCGACGAAGCCGTCAAACGCGCCGATGCCATCATTCAGGAAAAGAACCCCGCCCTGTCCGACGACGAGCGCGCTCGTATCGCTCACGTGATCGGCATCGGCGCGCTCAAATACGCCGACATGAGCATCGACCGCATCAAGGATTACAAGTTCGACTTCGATCGCATGCTATCTTTTGACGGCAATACAGCGCCGTATATTCAAAACGCGTACGTCCGCGTGCACGGCATCTTCCGCAAAGGCGATATCGACCCGGCCACGCTCGCGGACAAAACGATCATGATTCATGAACCGCAGGAACGGCAACTGGCGATTAAACTGCTGCAACTACCGAGCGTGATCGAATCGGTCAGCCAAAGCCTCGAACCGCATCGGTTGTGTACGTACCTGTACGAACTAGCGGCGGCATACCACAAATTCTTCGAAAACTGCCCTGTCCTAAGCGCAAAAGATGATGCGACGCGACACAGCCGACTGCGCCTGTGTGACGTGGTGGCGAAGACGTTTAAGTGTGGGCTCGGTTTGCTGGGGATTGATGTGGTGGAACGAATGTAATTCGGCGTTCGCGATCACTACCATTGAGCCTCAACAACAGTCGGGTGCCACACATTGGTTTTTCAAAGCGTGGCACTCCTTTAACAGCCATTCGTCGCGGCTTCACCCCGTCATCACGAGGTTATCCCGATGCACCACCTCCGCATACGCGGCGCGGCCGAGCGTTTGTTCGAGTTGGTCGCTGCGTCGGCCTTTAATCTGCTCAATTTCGTCGGCGGTGTAGTTGGACAATCCGCGCGCCAGTTCCGCCCCCGAGGCGTCCAGAATGGAAACCACCGCGCCGCGTTCAAACGCGCCCTGCACGGCCGTGATGCCCGCGGCGAGCAGGCTTTTGCCACGTTCGGTCAGCGCACTTTTGGCGCCGTTGTCAACGGTCACCGCTCCCGCGGGCTGTTTGGTCAGGCCGATCCATCGACTGCGGCTGTCGAGTTTCCTGTCCGCCGGGGTGAACATTGTGCCGATGCCGGTCGAGTTGCCGGTAAACAGTTTGAGCAGCACATCGTCTGTTCGGCCGTTGGCGATCACGACCAGTTCACCGGCATCGGACGCCAGCCGCGCCGCTTCAAGCTTGGTTGACATGCCGCCGCTGCCGAGCGGGGACATTTCCTCACGCAGGTGTTGCGACACGGCCGCAATGTCGTCAA
>JANQKH010000267.1 GCA_028281215.1 Phycisphaeraceae bacterium
GGATTCCACTTCCGTGTTCAGCGTTTGCCGTTGTTCGTTGAGCGATTCGACTTCGGCGACGAGTTTTTCATGCTTGGCGGAAAGAGTATCCAGTTCGGCGACCTCGGCGCGCAACTCAGCGCGGCGTTCCTGCAATGATTCGACCTGAGTGCGCGTGTCGGAAAGTGACTTGGTTTCCACCTGCTTTTGCTGCGTCACGCCGGCGAGTTCCTCCTGCGTGCGGCGCTTCTGTACCTCGGCAGTGGCAATCTCGCGATGCAGGTTTTGTTTATCGGCATTCAGTGTGGCGATGTCGGCCTGCAGTTGATCGAGTTCCGCGCGCAGCGCCTGTTGCTGTTCACGCTCGTTGGTGAGCTTGGTCAGTTGCGGACGATTCTCCTTGAGCCATTGCTCGGCTTCCTGCTTGGCTTCGATAGCGCCGATGGCGTCGGCCAAACGTGTACCGCGCGCCTGGAGATTCGATTCAATCTCTTCAAGCTGCGCCCGCTTTTGCTCGACGCGTTGTTCGAGGTCTTCCAACCGAGCAGCGTCGGGCACGCGCGATTGCAGGGCTTCAGCCTTGGCGGCCTTGTCGCGGTAGACCAGCACCGCGCGGATCGCGAGCACGAGAATGACCACGTTCGCGACAAACCAGATCAGATAGGGAAAAACTTCCATGCGTGTCGGCCTCCATGCCGGTGGTGACTGTCAATCTGCAAAGCGATGGCCGTTCCGTGCGGGTTGCGGTCGCACGGAATGCGCCATGTGATTCAATCGTTGGATGCTTTTTCGTTTGCGCCTTGGTTGGCGTCACTGGATTGGGGCGCGGTCGCAGCTTGTTGTTTAGCGGCATCAATCCGTTCGAGCAAGGCTTTGAGTTGCTGTTGCTTGGCAGCGATGTCGGCGGCAAGCGAATGCTGTTGCTCGCGAAGTGGTTTAATCGCGGCAACAAGCGACGCTTGCTCCGCTTTCAAACTCTGCTGCGTTTTGGTCGCTTCATCGATGTGCGTTTTGAGCGCGGCAAGTGAACCCTGTGACTCGGCGAGTTTTTTCGACGCGGCGGCGAGGTCGGTTTGCGCGGATTCCATCGCCGCGCCCGCTTTGGCGCGGTCCTGGGTCAGTGCTTGCAGCTTCGCCTGCTGTTGCACGAGTGATTCGGTCAGCGCGGCTGACTGTTTTTTCAGTTCGTCCACTTTTTCCGTCGCGTCCGATTCAAGCAGTTCGGCGTTCTTGAGTCGCGTGAGTGCGGCGTCGCGCTGGGCCTCGGCCTTGGCGGTCTGCCGTACTGCAGCGTCGAGGTCGTCTTGCGCTTTAACCAGCGATTCACGCGTCGTGCGAATCGCGGCGAGCGTGTCGAACGCCTGCTTGTCAAGATCCTGACAATGCTTGGTTGCCTTGGCAACCTCGGCGCGGTGCTCTTCGAGAATCGTGTTCGACGCGGCCACTTTCTTGGCGAGTTCATCGCGTTTTGATTCGAGTTGGGTGACCTGCCGTTCGGTGGCGTCGAGCCGGAGGCTGTAGGCCTTGAGGCGCTGGTCAAGCGTGGCGTTTTCCTGTTGAAGACGTTTGGCCTCTGCGTCGGCGGTGGCGTGGGCGCGTTGGGCTTCGTCGCGCAAGGTTTGATCGATCTTGATCGCTGCCCGCAGTTGTGTAAGCCGGTCTTGTTCGTGATCCAGTGACGCCTTGGCGGCGATCAACGCCTGCTGGGCGGCGCTTTTGCGTTCAAGGAGCGAAGCAAGATCATTTTCCAGCGTTTGCCGCTGCGAAGCCGACGCATCCCAGTCCTGCTTTTCGTCGGCGACAGCAAGCATGTTGTAAAGCCCGATCGCCTGAATGAACAGCGCGACGGCGCCGACGAGAACCAGCCATCCCATGCTGGATGAGCGAATCCAGGGCCAGTGAATGCGTTGCCCGAACGCGCGAAGGGATTCCCGGCTGAATGCCTGCTTGAACTTCGCCGCCCGCGCGGGCGCGCGGCGATGACTTTCAGGCTGATCGCCGGAAGGGTTCAACAGTTGGTTTTCGGATGAGTTTGATCCGCCGTCGTGTTCATGATCCATCATGCGACTGCTCCGGTTCCGTCCATGGCCCGTGCGGTGAGGATTGGTGCGATTCAGTTGTCAAACATTCGTTGCTCGAAGCCCAAGTGTTCAACCGGGGTTGTTCGCCGAACAAGGCCGGCAACCTGAACTTCATTCAGCGGGCATTGTATACAATCCGCGCCGGATGCATGATAACAGGTATTCACCGCAAACGCACGGGTTTATGAACTTTTTTTGGCGGGTGGTTATCGGTCGCAATAGGAGCGTGGCGCGGCGCGCGGATGGGAAGTGCAGCCCTTCTCGGGATCACATGTAAGGTTGTCGAGTTGGCTGCCACACTTTGGCTTTGCGTTTCGATCGAATTCCAAAATGATGGTGGGCAGCGCCGTCCTACAAGAATGACTGGGTTAGTAGCGATCGATGCTGTCGCACGATTCTTCGCCGCCGCCGCCGACGGGGGCGAGGCGGTCGATCACTTCTGATTCGTCATGCATCATCGCCGACCGACCGGGTTGTTCCATGAGTTTGCTCGGGCCCAGCAGGCAGCAGCAACCGTCGCTTTGCATGACGGTATCGACACGGGCAGGCAGGTCGCGATCAACAAAGACGCGCATGGCATCAACGCGCAACTGCGAGACCCGCCGCGGTTCACGCACCTCGAACCAGACGTCGGCGACACCCTGGCGACCGCTGGCGGTGGTTTGCCGCAACAGTTCCTGCAAACGCTTGAGGCGACTGGTTAGGATTTCGGATTTAGCGGGCTGCGCCGCTGTTGAAGCCGTTGGATTATGGATTTCGGATTTGCTGGAATTGCGACCGTTGCCGTTTCCGTTTCGGCGGGTGGGCAGATCGCCGTTTCGTTCCATTTCCGCAAGATCCACAATGACACGGATGCCGGTGGTCAGTTTTTGCGCCGCCATGCCAATCGGAATCACTTCGTCGACAATCAGGTTAGGCGATTCACGGCGACGGTCGATCTTGCCCTTGATGAACATGACGCGATCGACTTCAAGCAGCGGCGCGTAGGTGGCGAAAGTCTCGGCGAATGCGACGCCTTCCATGTGCGTGGTCGCGTCTTCGATGGCGATCATCGCCATATTCTGCCCGGCGCTGCGGCCGCGCTGGGTGACGACCGTCCGCACGCGTGTGAGCATGCCGCCGATGATCACTTCCGTGCCGGCGCTGAGGGTTAACGCGTCGGCGATGGAGACGTTGCTGTATCGCTCGATCAGTTCGCAGTGCTCGTCCAGCGGATGGCTTGACACGTAAAACCCGAGCACCTGTTTTTCATGTTGCAACGTTTCGCGCGTGGACCAGTCGGCGATTGGTGGCAACTCCGGCTCCGGATCCTGCATGGCGGACTGCTTGGCTTCCGATACAACGGCGCCGAACAGGAAGTCCTCACTGCTTTGCAACGCCGCGTCCTGCGCGCCTCGCTTCATCGCGTCTTCAATGGCGTCGACCATCGCCGCCCGTTTGTCCAAACCGTGCAGCGAATCGAACGCACCGCACTTGATCATCGCTTCAATCACCGAACGGTTGACCATCGACTGCGGCACGCGCTCGCAGAAGTTAAACAGACTGGTCAACGGCCCATCCTTTTCGCGTTGTTCAATCACCGCGCGAATCGCTTTTTCACCAACACCTTTGACCGCACTGAGACCAAAGCGAATGTGTCCGTGATTCACATCGCGGGTTTCATCGTCATCGAACACAACCGTAAAGCCAACGTTGGAAAGGTTGATGTCCGGCTGACGCACCTCAATGCCGCGCTGCCCGTTCGGGCGCATCACCTTGCGGCATTCGTTGATGTATTCAACGACCTTCTCCGTGCTCACCGATTCATAGGTCAACACGGCCGCCATATATTGCACGGGGAAGTACGTCTTCAGGAACGCCGTCTGATACGCAACGATCGCATAGCCTGTCGAGTGTGACTTATTGAAGCCGTAACCCGCGAACTTGAGAATCAACTCGAACAGTTCTTCACCTTGTTGTTTTGTCAGACCTTTCTGGGCAGCACCTTTGATGAACTGTCCGCGGTTGGCGTTGATGACCTTTTCTTTCTTCTTACTGATCGCCTTGATGAGTGTGTACGCCTGGCGGAGCGGGATGTCGCCCAACTCGTGGACGATGAGCATGACCTGCTCCTGATAGACCATGATGCCGTACGTCTCTTCCGTGATGCGATCGACAATCTCGTGCACCTTCGGCACGCCGGCGCGACCGTGCTTGCGGTTGTTGTAGTCCGGAATCAGTTCCATCGGACCGGGACGATACAACGCGTTGGCGGCAATGAGGTCTTCCAGGCGGTCAGGCTTCATGCCCATCAGCAAACCGCGCATGCCTTCGGATTCAAACTGGAACACACCCGCAGTTTCGCCACGCTGGAAGAGTTCAAAGACGCGCTTGTCGTCAAACGTGAGGCGTTCGAGATCGAGTACGTCGTGTTCGACCTTTTCGAGCCCCTGCTTCTCGCGTGCATCGTTGACGGTCTTCTGCACGGTGCGCATATCAAGCGATTCACGAATGAGTTTCTTCGCGCGTTCGATGATGGACAGCGTGCGCAAGCCGAGGAAGTCCATTTTGAGCAGGCCGATGCGTTCGCACGTTGGGCCGTCCCACTGCGTGACGAGTTGTTCGGTGCCCGGCGGCTGGTACAGCGGCACAATGTTGTCCAGCGGCTGCGTTGCCATGATCACGCCGGCGGCGTGAACACCCGCATGACGTGTCAAGCCTTCAAGGCGGCGTGCGGTGTCCAACATCTCGCGCACCTGCGGATTGTCCTGGTGCAGGCGGGCGAGGTCGGGCGTCTGTTGCAGCGCCGAGTCGATGGTCGTCTTCAAACCGTCACCGACGAGCGTGCAGACATCATTCACCGTCGGCAGCGGCACGTTCAGGACACGACCGACATCACGGATCGCCGCCTTGGCTTTGAGCACATTGAAGGTGATGATTTGCGCGACGTGGCCGTACTTCTCGCGGACGTAGTTGATGATGTCCTGCCGACCGTCCTGGCACATGTCGATATCGATATCGGGGTATTCGCTTCGGTCCGGGTCAGTGAAACGTTCGAACAGCAGGCCGTACTCAATGGGGCAAGCGTTGGACAAGCCAAGCACGTAACCGACCATCGTGCCGACGCCGGACCCACGCGCGTTGCATGGTATGCCGCGTCGCCGACCTTCGTTGACAACGTCCCAGCAGATCAGGAAGTAAGCGGAGATCGATTTATCCGAAAGGATTTTCAGTTCGCGATCGAGCCGGGCACGGTGGTCCGCAAAGGCGTCGTCTTCGAATACGTCCTTGCCGTACCGCCACTGCATGCCGGCCAACGCAAGTTCCATCAACGCCACGTCACACTGTTCCTTCAAATCTTCTGCGGACAGTGATTCGTTCTGCGCATCAAACGGCAACAGTTCGTACTGGTTGCAGACCACTTTGAACCATTCGGTGGAACCGATCGGCGCGGCGATCTCGGATTTCGGATTTACCCCACCCGCGTCGGTACGACGCGGGTCGCTGCGTTTTTCAATCTTCACCACCGGCGCATGGTTTGCATCGAAATCCAGATCCACGTTACACATGTCCGCGATGCGCCGCGTGTTGTCACACGCCTCCGCCCACTTTGGATGATCCATTGCCGCGTACATCTGTGCCGTCGACTTGAGATACAACTCGAGCGGGTATTTCATCCGCGATTCGTCGGTGATGAGCTTGCCGGTTGAGATGCAGCAAAGGACATCATGCGGCGCGTGATCGTCTTCCCGAAGGAAGTGCACATCGTTCGTCGCGACGAGGCCCACGCCCAGACGGTCAGCCAGATCGATCAATTCGGGATTAACCTGATCCTGCTCGGGAATGTGCTTCTGCACTTCGATGAAGAAGCGTTCCGGGCCGAACATCTGTGTGTAGAACTCGGCGATTTCCTTCGCGCGTTTGCGATCACTCGCCATCAGCGCGGAGGGGATTTCACCGCCAAGGCAGGCGCTGGTGACGACGAGGCCTTCCTTGTGCGCTTCGAGTGTCTCTTTATCGATTCGCGGCTTGTAATAGAAGCCTTCACGGTAAGCGATGGAGGCGAGTTTGAGCAGGTTGTGGTAACCGGTGTTGTTCTCGGCCAGCAGCAGCATGTGGTAGCCGCCGTCTTTCACACCGGTGCGTTCGCGGCTCTTGCGCGCCGCCGGTCCCTCGCCCGGCGCCATGTAGGCTTCGATACCGATGATCGGCTTGACGCCCGCTGCCGTCGCGCGGGTGTAGAAATCGACCACGCCGAATAGGCAACCATGATCGGTGATTGCGACGGAAGGTTGCTCCAGTTCTTTCGCCCGATCGACCAGATCCTGCATGCGACAAGCCCCGTCGAGCAGGCTGTACTGCGTGTGAACATGCAGGTGAATGAAAGGGTCAGAACCGGCAGCTTGCTTGGCCATCCGTGGCGCACTCCTGATCGAATCATGAAAGGAAACAAAACGCCAGTGTACCGCGCGTGTCAAGGGGCAATAACGTCGGGAAAACGTGTCGATTCGCTTTCGGCATCGGTCTTGAACACAAAATCCGAGCCGTGAGCAGCGAAACACCATTCCTCTTTTACCGAATGGCTATTGATGTACAATCAGCTAAACGCCGTTCATGCGATCCGCCCAATGTTCATTGGCAAACCCCATGAATGAATGCCCCCTCAATCAGCGATCCCGCCCGTTTCGATCTCGTCGGCAATTGCTGCAAGTCGGTGGCGTCGGTGCGCTGGGCCTGACGTTACCTGGATTGTTGCGGGCAGCCGATATCGATCGAAGAACAAAAGGTAGAACGGGACAAGCGAAGTCCTGCATTTTCATTCACCAGTACGGCGGGCTCAGTCAACTTGACTCCTGGGATATGAAACCCCAGGCGCCAAAGGAACTGCGCGGCCCGTACCAGTCGATCAAAACGGCAACGCCGGGGTTTCGCATCTGCGAACTCATGCCGCGACTTGCAAAAATGTCGGAAGAGTACGCCGTGATTCGGTCCATGACACACAAGATGTCCGAACACAAGATGGCGAACTCCATGCTGTTAGCAGGTCGTGAAAATCCGCGATCGGATGATCCTTCCTTTGGATCCATCGTTTCAAAGCTTCGCCCGTCCGATGCCAGCGTTCCCACGCAAGTCTGGCTGCAAAAGTTCGGGGGCGGAGCGGCACCGCCGGACCACACCTATCTCACCGGCGGACGACTCGGTATGGCGCACGCGCCGATGTTGATCGGCGAGAAACACGATGACAATCCCGCCAGCGCGGATTTCCGCGTCCGCGCCTTTGATCCGCAGGACTCGGTCACTCGCCAACGCATGAACGAGCGACAGCGAATCCTCCGCGCCTTGCAAAAACAAACACCCGTTGGAAACAAATCCGATTTCGAAGCGCTGGATATCTATCAACAACGATCGTTCGAATTGATCAATGGGAGCGCTGCCAGAGATGCTTTTAACATTGACAAAGAGAAGCCAACTGACAGGGATCGCTATGGCCGGAATCCGCTCGGCCAGAATCTGTTGCTCGCACGGCGACTGATCGAAGCGGGGGTTCGCCTGGTCAACGTGGTTGCCTGGACAGGCCTAAAACCCGGCGAAAAATTTGTCAGCGTCGAAACATGGGACATGCATGGCAACGCGGACGTCGGCATCTTCGAGGACGGCTGGAACGGCCTGCCGTTCGCTCTGCCGCGCACCGATCAAGCCGTCGCGACGCTGCTCGAAGACCTGCGCGATCGAGGCCTGCTCGATTCGACGCTCGTCGTTCTCGTCGGCGAATTCGGCCGAACACCCACG
>JANQKH010000371.1 GCA_028281215.1 Phycisphaeraceae bacterium
GGCAATCGTCATCGTCCCGGCGACCGCCATCGCCTTCACCGGCACACCCGATCCGCAATCGGCCCCGCCGCCACACCCCGCCGCCAAAAACCTAGCCGACCAATCCTCGCAATTCACCGACGCCAACCAGTTGATCAACGCTGGCCAGAAAGACGGCAATCAAGACAGCCCCAACGAACAGGGCACGGACGCCAAGGATTCCAATTCCGGGAACACCGGCAGCACCGACCTCGACGGCATCATCAACCAGTTCAGCCAGGAACAGATCGACCAGGGCATCGAGAAAGGCAAGGAGGTGATCAACGAAGGAATAGAGAAAGGGCAGGAAGTCATCGATGGTCTGATCGATGCCATTCGCGCATCGTTCGGCCAGCAGTCGGACCTGATCGAAAGCTGGTGGGAATCGATGGACTCCGCACAGCAGAAGACCATGCTCACGTCGATGGCGATCGGGTTGGGCGTCGGCCTGCTCATTGGGTTCTTCTTCCCGAACCTCACCGCGTCGATCGAAACCGCGCTGATCGGCACGATCCTGCTATTTATCGCGACGCGAGGCATCTGGGCCAGTTATTCCGATACGGAGTGGAGTTGGGTCAGCAAGCCGCAACAGATCTTCATCACGATTGGTCTGATAACCGCACTGGGTATGGTGTTGCAGTGGACGTTTTTCCGCAAAGCTGCCGATAAATGAGCAAGTCTCGTTTCCATCCAGTTTTGCGGAGACATCGTCATGTGGATACTCGCTCAAGGCTCGGCTTCCGCGGATGCCGGTCAGGATCAATTGCGCAACATCTTTGAAATCGTCACCGGCGTTTTCTCCCGTGCCGACACACTGGCGCATCCCGACGAACTGGTCAAACACCTTGAATCGCTGAGTATGGTCTGGGCGGTTGTGTTTCTCTCGGCCGGCCTTGTCTGCATGCTCAACGGTTACAAGTTCTACAAGCCGGTGACGGTGATCCTCGCCCTCGCCGTTGGCGCATTTTCCGGTTACGCGCTGGGCGTGAAGATCGACGCCCAGGAATACATCATCGCCGGCTGTCTTGGCGCGCTGATGGCCGTCGCCTGCATGCCCCTGATGAAATACGCGATTGCTGTGATGGGCGGTCTGGCTGGCTCCTTCATCGGCGCCAATGCATGGACTTCCGTCGCGCACATGATGGGTGATGGCAGTCAGCCACACGCTGCAGTGCAACATCACTGGGTTGGCGCCCTTATCGGCTTGATCGTGTTCGGTATGCTGTCGTTCATTCTGTTCAAAGTGTCCATCGTCGTGTTCACGTCGATCAGCGGCTCAACCCTCGCGGTGATGGGCGGGATGGCCCTGCTGCTCCAAGTGCCGGAGTGGCGGGAATCGGTGACCAATGGACTGTCATCGCACGCGATTGTGTTGCCGTTGCTGGTGGCCGTGCCCGCAGTCATCGGCTTCATCCTTCAGGAAGCGCGGGCGACACCGGAGATGGAAGAGTGACCTGAAGAATTCTTCGCTTACCGTATAGCAATCGCTTGACTTGCGGTGATCCTCGATGCATACTTCCAGCATGACCCAACCGAACCGCGACTTTTTCCGCTTTTTTGGCTTTACCTGGCTCAAGGCCCCAGCGGGATTGTCGTAGGTCAACCACGACCTCAATGAAACAAGACAACCCCGTTGCGGCCGGCAGCGGGGTTTTTTCTTTCCAACCGAAACCCCCACGAAACCGTGTGACAGCGAGCCTGACGGTCTGTCACTGGCAATCGAACAGGAGCGTACGAAATGGTGATCGTCATGCACCCCGATGCAACAGAAGCACAAGTTCAATCCGTCGTGGACCGCGTCCGCGAAATGGGCCTCAAAGACCATGTCATTGTCGGTACCGACCTGACCGTTGTCGCCGTGATCGGCGACGACCGCAAAAAAGACCAAGGCGTGCTCGAACAACTCGCGGGCGTCGACCGCGTCGTCCCGATTCTCCATCCCTACAAGATCGCTGCCTTCGAGAGCAAGCGAAAGAAGACGGAAGTCAAACTCAGTGACGACTGCATCATTGGCGGCAAGGACGTGCCGGTGATCGCCGGACCTTGCAGCGTGGAAAGCGAAGAGCAGATCATGGCGTCGGCGCGGGCCGTCAAGGAAGCCGGCGCCAAGGCCCTGCGCGGCGGGGCGTTCAAGCCGCGCACCAAT
>JANQKH010000291.1 GCA_028281215.1 Phycisphaeraceae bacterium
CTCGGCCCGCTGTTTGGCGATATAGCGGTTCGTGATCGCGCGCAGGATCATGCGCAGCGTGTGATCCACGATGAAGCCGAGGGGATTTCTTCGAGCCGATTGAGAATGCCGAGCAGTTCGGTGGCGGTGTCGTTGGCGCGTTCGCGGCCTTGGGCATCGAAATCAAAACACTGAAAGGCTTCCTCCCACGCATCCTTTTCGCCGCCGGCGGCGCGGTTCATCGCGTCGACGAAGGTGTTCATCGTGTTCAATGGACTGCGAAACCGTTTGGGAATCGCGGGCGGTGTCGGTGGCGGTGTGGCCGAGTCTTTGGTCGGCGGCGCGGCGTCCTTGGGTTGCGCGGACAGCAGCGTCGGGCCGATCAAACTCAGCGCGAGCAGGAAGAGGAAAACGGTTCGTCGCCGGCGATGGATGGGTTGTGTGGTGTGCACGGCAAGAGGTTATGGCATGCACGCGATTGCGCCAAACGATGTGCATGGTGATGAAGGCCGAAGACAGGTGGCACGATTCATTAAAACACCTTGCTGGAAGAAGGGACAGGTCGATCAGGTGGGATCGCGATGCGTCAGATACCGCGATCAAAACCCCATCGGTTCGTCATCGATCACACGCACGTTTTCCCGGTGAACGTCATCCGCGTGCGACGCTGAGGCGCTGTCCTTGTTCATGCCGAACCAGCCCATCACCGTGGCGACGGCGGCGAGCAGGTAAAACACCGCCACGCCGACGAGCAGCGCGAACAGGATGAGCACAATCATCGGCACGAAGATGATCGCCAGTGTGCAGGTGATGGCCGTCCGCGACACCCATGAAGGATGTTTGCTCATCCGCTGATAGATCGGGCCGAACGTGCTGCTTTGTTGGACGAAGACTTTCCACATGATGGACAAGTATAGGCGCAATCGGACAACGCGGCGGTGCCTTTTTGTTACGCCTTTTCACCCGGTTCTCGTTGTTCCAACTCTTCGATCGTGCGGGGCCAATCGCCTTTGAGCAGTTTTGACAGTGACCGGTCCGCCAGCACTTTGCCGCCGGTCTGGCAGCGCGGGCAGTAGTTGGTTTCGTTGTCGGCATATCGAATCCGCTGCACTTTCGTTCCGCAGACCGGGCAGGGTTTGTCGTACTTGCCGTGCACGGCAAAGTCGGGCCGGAATGCGGTGATGTCGCCGGCGCCGGGAAAGCGATCGGCGAATTCGTCGCGCAACTTGGTGATCCATGTTTCGAGCACGGTTCGGCAAGCCTCGTACAGCCGGTCGATCTGATCGTCATCGAGTCGGCTGGTCCACGTCAGGGGTGACAGGTTTGCCGCGTGCAGAATTTCATCGCTGTAAGCATTGCCGATGCCGTCGAACAGATGCGGATCAGTGAGCGTGCGTTTGAGCGTGTGGTTCTCGCACTGCAATCGACCGGCGAAGGTGTCACGATCGATCTGCAGGACATCTAAGCCGCCGCGATCAAAACTTGTCAGTTGTTCAATGCCCTGAACGACATGCAGCGACGCGCGTTTCTTTGAGCCGGCCTCGGTCAACAACAGCGTGCCGACTGGAAAGTGCAGCGACGCCAGACCGATCTTGCCGGGCGGCTTGGCTGACGGGTCATCCGACCATCGAAATCGTCCTGCGATCATCAGATGCAAAACCAGCAGCAGTTCGCCGTCCATTTCGATCACGATCCGTTTGCCTAGCCGACGAATGGCGACCACGTTTTTATCGTGCACTGCTTCGATAGGCGGTTCAAACGTGCGCATCAGAAACGGGCTGACGAGGCGCGTTCGAGTAAGCGTCTGTCCGACGATGCGCTGCCGCAGTTTGTCGCAGTAAAGTTCGATGTCCGGTCGTTCGGGCATGATTTGAACCGTCGTGGGCGGGCGTCCGTATAACGACGGGCGGCGGCGCAGAGTTGAAGCCGGACGGCGCGGTTCCGGGTTTTCAGCCTGCAATGACCGTGTTTTTCGGACTATTTGCGGTCGGATTGCCCCGCCGCGAGGAAAAATGTTTGACTCGAAGCGGGTTTGTATGGTAACTTAGTCACGGTAGAAAGCTGCGGAGAGGTAGTCTGAGACCACGTGAATCAGGTGTGTCCGCCAGCGAAGGATCGTATGGAATGAATTGAGCGAGGCGGTCATTGTCGTTCGACTTTGTGTTGAGCGAATCTGATCTCGCCAATCAGGCTGATTCGTACTGAAAAGAAGGGTTTGGAGAGAAAAAGCATGACGGAGGATTTCAACAACAACCCGTCCTCGACGCACGAAGGCGAACACGCTGCCGCACCCGGTGAGCAGGGGGCTGTCAATCCCACAGACCCGCAGGCTCCCACCGAAGATGCGAACATAGCGGCCCGTCGGCGTTTGCTTCGCGCCGGTCTCGTGGCCGGTCCGTTGCTGATCACCCTGCGTGGTCGGCCGGCCCGCGCTCAACTGCCGTCGCTCGGTTCTGCGGAAATCTTCTACGGTGCCTACGTCACGCAAGACCAGATCGATGACCCCAACCTGAATTTCGATGCCGGCGACCTCGGCAAACCGCTGAACCAGAACGGCGAAATCCTCGACGACGAAACCCGACGGTCCGGCGACTAAGCCATTGCAAAAATCAACACAACCTTTCACGCGGGCGAATGCTGAAGCATTCGCCCGTTTTTTTGTTCATCTGCGAACCCTTTCTCTCGAAGTGATCCATCCGCGAAACCCGATAGCGCTCCTATGCCTGAGCCGAAACCATCCCGTTGGCATGTCCCACCCGACGCTGAGTTGCACTGGCGTTCGTGGGATGAGCAGGAACATCTGGTTTATCACGCCCAGTCGGGGGACACGCATTACCTGAATCCGGTGGCGGCGGAGGTGCTGCGTTATCTACAGGGTTCTTCCGCCACAGCCGATGAACTCACAAGGCAGTTGGCCGGTACGATTGGTGTTGAGGCCGATAATGCGCTGTTGGATCAGATCGAACAGTTGCTTGGCCAGTTGGATGAACTGGGTTTGATCGAGCCGCGTTGTGATGATCCAGATACGCCGTCCGGCGAAGTGGATTCGCCTGCTGACGCCTCTCCCTTGAATGCCTCCGATGAAAGTTCGTGACCTGAGCCTGAAGCAGTTTGCCGATCGCCTTCGAGGTGACGGGCTGCTGTTGTCGATGCCGCCGTTCGTGTTGCAGTTTCGATCCTCGATCGAATCGCTGTTCGAACCGCTGCACCTGCTCTACACGCACTTCGACATCGAACCGGAAGGCGGCATCGTCGACTTCGACCTGCGCATTGATCCAAAATCCATGTGGCAGCGCAAGGTTCAGAAGAAAGCCTGTTTTTTTGTCGACGGCAAACACATCTTCGAAGCGTTCGACCAGGACATTGTGTTGCCGATGACCGAATGGGCGATCAACTGGTGTGTGTTCACGCGGCCGAACCAGTATTTCATTTTGCACTCCGCCGTGCTCGAACGAAACGGCAGGGCGGTGGTGCTGCCCGGCCCGCCCGGCGCGGGAAAAAGCACACTCTGCGCGGCGATGAACCTGCGCGGTTGGCGCTTGCTCAGTGATGAGGTGGCGGTGTTTCGGCCGGGCAAGCCCGACCTGATCCCCGTTGTGCGGCCGACCGGCTTGAAAAACGAATCGATCGACGTGATCCAGGCGTTTGAGCCGGGCGTGGTGATGGGTCCGCCGACGCCCGGCACGCGCAAGGGCACCGTCGCGCACATTCAGCCGGATGAGGCGAGCGTTGCCCGCAGCAGTGTCGCTGCGCCGCCGGGGTGGATGATCTTCCCGTCGTACGAACCGGATTCGCCGACGATTTTGGAACCGACGTCGCGCGCCCAGACCTTGATGCGACTGGCTGAGGACGGCTTCAACTTCAGTCTGCTCGGTACGACGGGTTTTCAAACCATTGCCGACTTTGTCGGAAACTCGGATTGTTATCGATTGACGTACAGCGATCTGGAGGATGCGATTGAGACAATCAACCGGCTGGGCGAGCCGAAGTCCAACGTGAAACACACTGAAACGAAACCCGCGGAGAAAACACTTGTGGCGCGGGATTAGATTAGCCGTCGCTTGCGACGCGTTTTAGGTGTCCTCAATCGCGTTGCAAGCAACGCGGCTAAGTCAAGATCGATTCCGTCAGGTGATAAACAGCACTCAATCCGTAGTAATCAATGCCTAATACCTACTAATCAAAAAGCGATTAACGTGAAACCCACCCATCTCATCCTCGAAGCTTTGCGTCACCCGGAACGGTTGGTCGATCTTGACCTGCCACAGTGGGATGCGTTGCTCAAGCAGGGACGGCTGACCGACATGCCGGCGCGGCTTGCGGCGCGGATTGAGCGCGCGGGCATTGAGGATCAACTGCCGGCGAAGGTGCAGGATCATCTGATTGCGGCGCGGGCGATTGTGGATCAGCACCGCCGCATCGCCAAGTGGGAGGTCAATCGCATTCGCCGTGCGCTGTTGGGTAGCGGGATTCATCTGGTGCTGCTCAAAGGTGCGGCGTACATCGAGGCGGATCTGCCGCCGGGTTTTGGGCGACTGGTCAGTGACGTCGACATCATGGTGCCGAAGGACGACATCTTTCGCGCGGAGGATTTGCTCAAGCAGGCCGGTTGGAAATCGATGAAACTCGACGCGTACGACCAGCGTTACTATCGCCAGTGGATGCACGAGCTTCCGCCGATGAAACATCGCAATCGCAAGGCGGTGTTGGATGTGCATCACACGATTCTGCCGGAAAGCGGTCGCGTGAAACCGGACGCGGCCAAACTGTTTGCCGCCGCGCGCTCGATCGTGCAAAGTGAAAACGGCAAGCCGGCCGTACACACGCTATCACCCTGCGACATGGTGCTGCATTCAGCGGCGCATCTGTTTCAGGACGGTGACCTTGCCGGCGGGTTGCGCGACATTGCCGACCTCGACGAACTGATGCGCCATTTCGGCGAACACGAGCCCGACTTCTGGCAGGCACTCGTGCCGCGCTCGCAGGAGATGGACCTGCACCGGTCGCTCTACTACGCGATGCGATTCTGCCAACGTCTGCTCGACACGCCCATCCCGACCGAGACGCTGGCGGCGGCGCAACAGGTCGGCAAGCCGCTATGGCCCGCGTCGTCCATGATGGATTTCCTCGCCAACCGCGCGCTGTTGCCCGAGCACCTCGGCGATCAATACTGGGGCGCCGGCGCGGCCCGCTGGATGCTCTACGTTCGCTCCCACTGGCTCCGCATGCCGCCCTGGCTGCTGACCCAACACCTCACCCGCAAAGCCTTCCGCCGATTCAAAAAAGAAGAAAAGAAACCCGCGGCTTGAACTTTCTCTTCCGGGCTCTCGCTTCATTGATGAGATTCTTCGTGGCCGGTGGGAACACCGAGATCACCGAGGTGGCGTGAGGCGGATGAGGGGATTGATCTTGCTGAATGGAATCTGGACATCTCCCAGTTCTGTTGAACGCGCCGAGACAATCAGAACAAACCAAACCAATCCTCATCAACCTCAATCTCCCTCGGCGTCCTCGGTGTTCCAATCAGTCAACCAGAAACGACCCGCCGCAATCGATTTGTCCTACAATCCCCAGACCTCCTGTTCCGCATGGATGCGTGAATGTTCAAGCTTTTATTGATTCTCAAATATGTTCGCCGCAAGATCGCGCCGTTGTTTGCCGCGTCGGCCGTTACGTTGTGCACCGCGATGGTCATCATCGTCATCAGCGTCATGGGCGGATTCCTTGAGATGTGGCGGGAGACGACCAAACGGCTCAGCGGTGACGTGACCATCTCCGCCGGGCTGACCGGGTTTCCGCACTACGAGAAGATCATCACCGCGCTCGAAGGCGACCCGGACATCGTTGCCGCCACGCCGGTCGTTTACACGTTCGGCCTCATCCGCGTGGACAACACCATCCGCCACGCGGAAATCGTCGGCGTGCTCCCGGTGGATTACGACGAGGTTGTCGCGTTCAAGTCCAGCTTGTATTGGAATGACGAGTCGGTGCAGCGCGATCTGAAGTCG
>JANQKH010000307.1 GCA_028281215.1 Phycisphaeraceae bacterium
TGCCGGAAGATCATCCATGCTGCGGCCGTCGCCACAAGCATTACGCCGAACAGGGCCAGCGTTTCCACCACAGGTGACGACAATGCCTTGACCTTTCGCATTTTCATCTGCTGGTCGAACAGGTCGTGATTGATACGGTTGAAGCGTCGGCGTTCGTACCCTTCGGCATTGTGCACCTTGACCACGCGGACGCCGCCAACCGCTTCGTTCATGCTGCCGATCATCTGCCCGCGCTGTTGCAGCGCGCGGTGCGTAGCGCGACGGATGCGCTTGCCGAATTTGCGAAGCAGAATCGCGATCGCCGGCGCGCCGACGAGGGCCAGTGCGGATAATCGCCAATCGATCACAATCGCCGCCAGCAGCGCGAATGAGCCATGCAGGATCGCGTGGACCGACTTGCTGAGGATCGCCACGTAGCCGATCGCCATGACTTCCGAGTCGTGAATGACGCGGCTCATGTTGTCGGCTGATCCGCGCGACATGATCGACATCAGCGGCGCGTGAACCAATCGGCGAAACAACCGCGCCCGCCAGACCATCGGCGCGCGGAACACCGCGGACAGCACCAGCAGTTGATGGATGTACCGCCCCGTGCTGCCGATGATGGCCAGCACGCCGATGGTGATCAACACGAAAACAAACGCATGGAAGGGATCGGTCGGCACGATGGTCAACAGGGTTTCGCCGAGGTCGACGCTGACGCCGGTCTTGCCGTCGATCAGGTTTTCACGGATGACATCGTGCATCGACTGCTGCTTCTGAAGCAACAGATGAAACACAGGGAGCATCATGCTCAACCCCGCACCGAAACACGCAGCGGAAAGCAACGCGCCGGCCAACGCACCGATGAGGGTGGGCTTGTACCTCAAGAGAACGCGTGCACTTTGCCAGAAAGGGTTTTTCATGGGGAGGGAAGGTGGGGATCATCGTCATCGGGCGGGCACGGCCCACCGCCGTGTGCATTCGCCTTGGTCTTTCGGTGGGCGATGTCCATGCTACGGCAATACTTCAATTCCAATCGTAGCTTAGCAGAACCATCGTTCATGCCGACGCGGCGGCTCCAAGTTTCGCCAGTTCGTCGAAAAAGGTCGGGAACGTTTTGTTGACGCAGGCGGGGTCGTTGATGGTCACGCCCTCGGCCCGCAATCCAACGATGGCAAAACTCATCGCCATGCGGTGATCGTCGTAGGTGTCGATCGCAGCGGGCTGAATCGAGTCGGGCGGCGTGATGATCAGGTCGTCGCCGTCGATTTCCACGTCGGCGCCGAGTTTGGTCAGTTCGATTTGCAGCGCGGCGAGGCGATCGGTTTCCTTCACGCGCAAGTTACCGATGTTGCGGATGATTGATGTGCCGTCGGCGAACAGGGCAAGCGTCGCCAGCGTCTGCGCCATGTCGGGCAGGTGATTCAGATCGACATCAATTGCCTTGAGCGATTCACCAGCCGGCGGCGACATCACCGTGACCGCATCCGGTTCGTAAATCACCGACGCGCCCATCGGCTGCAACACGCGCTCGGCGAACCAGGCATCGCCCTGCAACGACTTGAAGCCCAGCCCTTCCACCGTGCACTTGCTGCCGGTCACCAGCGCCGCCGCAGCGAGAAAATAACTGGCGTTCGATGCGTCCGGCTCGACGTGATAATCACACGCCGTGTAACCACCCGCCGCCACCGACACGCTGGTGAAGTTCGGCCCGACCTCGACCTGAGCGCCGAACACCTCCATCAACCGCAACGTCATTTCAACGTAAGGCTGACTCGTCACCGATCCGTCGAAACGAATGGTCAATCCTTCATCACAGTACGGCCCGACCTGCAACAGGGCACTGATAAACTGGCTCGACAGTGTGGACGGCATGGTGATCGTGCCGCCGCGCAACCCTCTGCCGTGAATGCGCAGCGGCGGGAAGCCTTCGTCACCGAGGTAGTCGATCGAGGCGCCGATCGTGCGCAGGGCTTCGACCAGCTCACCGATCGGCCGCTGGCGCATGCGCGGGATACCATCAAGCGTGGTTTCGCCGTCGCCGTCTTTGGCGGCAAGGCAACACGCCGCGGCGAGGAACCGCGCCGCCGTGCCGGCATTACCGATGAACAAGTCCGCCTTACCGCGCGGCCACTTCCCGTCACATCCATCGATCACCGCGCACGTCGGTTCGCCCTCGATCACCGGTGCACAGCCAAGGTGGCCAAGCGATTCAATCATGCGATCGGGATCATCCGCGCGGAGCAAACCGGTCAGTGTCGACTGACCATCCGCCAACGCAGCGAGCAGCAGCGCGCGGTTGGTCAGGCTCTTGGAGCCGGGAATGTTCGCCGTGGCAGAGAACGGACCAATGGGTTGGATGGTGATAGAGTCGGTCACAGCACACTCGCATAAAAGAAAAAGCCGAATGCTACACATTCGGCTTGGGATTCGTCAGAATGTTGGGGATTCGAGCGAAACCAGCCGACGGTCACTCCGCTTTGCGAAACACCGCGACGATGTTTTCCACCGGCACGACGAACAGGCGGTTGTCGCCTTCAAAGTCAACGGGAATCGCGTCGGTCGGATTGAACAGCACGCGGTCGTATTGCCGAATCGGATAATTGTCGTCATTCTCGACTTCGGCGGAAACCGACACGACGCGGCCGGTCAGGGTCGGAATCTCAATCTTGTCCGGCAGATGGATGCCCGATTTGGTCGTCTTCTTATCCTCATCCTTACGAATGAGAATGCGGGCGCCGATCGGTTCGACAACTTCGAGCACAGGTTTTTTCTCAGCGGTTCGTCCCATAGTGCGACCATTGTAGGCGGCATTTCGGCGATGTGCTAACTGGAAGCGCGTGATCCGCGATCGTACCGTCCGCCTGCTGATGATCCGGTGCGTTTCTGGCATTTCGGAGATACAGCTTAGGAATGCAGGAAAACAGGAAGAAGATCAGACGACGCAACCAAAGTGAAAAGATTCTTAGGCGACTCTTCAACCGGCGCTCGGAACGCACACACAAGTGTTCACAACTCCAATACTTCACCGCGCCTCCCTTATTCCTGTCTTCCAGCATTCCTGAGAGGGAATATGAGTATTTCAGAACGTGCCTCGTCTCCCGGCACAGCCGAGAATTCAAGAAAAAGGGAGGCGATGCCCACTCTACAATAACGACGTGATCTATTGCCATCGATACTTGTTAAACCGTCAACATGAAACTCACACTGTGCTTCATTCTTTCGTTTGTCTCTTGGCTTGGCAGTCCGCGTGGCGCGTGGTGCGATGACGATATCCGTTTCAGCCGCGACATTGCGCCGATTCTGTTGCGGCATTGTCAGACCTGTCATGGTCCCGAACAGGCGAAGAGCAAGTACCGGCTTGATACGTTTCAACGGTTGATGCAACCCGGCGCAAGCGATGAGCCGGCGATCACGCCCGGCAAGCCGACCGCGAGTGAACTCTATCGCCTGTTGGTGACCGAACACGACGACGAGCGCATGCCGCAAAAGGCAGACGCGTTGCCCGACAAACAGATTGCGTTGATCAAACGATGGATCGAACAGGGCGCTTTATTCGACGGCAAGGCGAAGACGGCGCCGCTGATTGAATTGTTGCCTGCGATCAAACATCCTGCCGCTCCGAAGGTGTACCCGCGCCCCCTGCCCATGACCGCTGTGGCGTTTTCGAAAGACGGCGATCAGGTTTTCATCAGCGGGTATCACGAGATCACTGTCTGGCGCACGGCCGACGGCAAAATGTTGCGCCGCATCGGCAACGTGGATCAACGCACGTACGGACTGGCTGTCAGTCCCGACAGCCAAACGATCGCCGCGACCAGCGGCACACCCGGACAGCGCGGCGAGGTGCGGTTGTTCCGCGTCAAGGATGGTTCGCTGCGCACCGTGCTGCACACATCGATCGATGTGATGCTCGACGTGTCGTTCAGTCCGGACGGTGAGCGCCTTGCAGCGTGTGGCACGGACGGCGCGATTCGCATGTGGCATCCGGAAAGCGGCACGCTGCAACACAAGTGGAATAACCACGCCGACTGGGTTCACGCGATCACGTTTGATGACACCGGCGAACGGCTCGCTTCGGCCAGCCGGGACAAAACCGCCAAGGTGTTCGCCGTCAAGGACGGCAAGCAACTGGTCAGCTACGCCGGCCACGGTGATGCGGTCACGGCCATCGCATTCCACCCCGACAAGGGGCGCATGTTCTCCGCCGGCGCCGACAATCGTATCCATCAATGGAAGATCGCCGACCGCAAACGTGAAGCGACGATCTCCTTCGGCAACGACGTGTTCGACCTGATTCGCCACAAGGAACATCTGTTCGCCTGCTCCGCCGACCGCACGGCCCGGTTGTTCTCGGCCAAAGACCGCAAAGAGATTCGCAAATTTGAAGGTCACGCCGACTGGGTTCACGCCATCGCCTATCACGCGGCAAGCCAACGCCTGATCACCGCCGGCCAGGACGGCCAAGTCCGCGTGTGGCACAGCGCGAATGGAAAACTGCTGCACAAGTTCGTCGCGTCACCGGGTGTGGCTGACAAATAGTGTTGAATGACGCCTCGTTCTTCAGCTTTTCTGAACACCGAAGACACCGAGTGGGGAGTGAGATTGGGGGAGAGTATGAATTGTCTGTCGTGCGGTTGTCCACATTTCGGAATGCCCTCCTCCAAATCAGCACTAATCCAGCATGCTAATTTGATGTGATCATGCGCTCTTCAATTTCCTCCTTACACGACTCATCCCCTCTCGGCACCCTTGGTGTTCCACCCAATCCACGGCACACGCTGAAACAGATATAATCCAACGCAAACGGGAGGCCCCATGGCGCGGGTGAGTTTTACGGCCAATGTGCAGCGGCATGTTGACTGCCCACCGATTGAGGCGGGCGGCGCGACGGTGGGTGAAGTGCTTCGCCGGGCATTTGAAATGAATCCGGAGGCCAAGAGTTATTTCGTCGACGATCAGTTTCATGTGCGCAATCACGTCGTGGTGTTCGTGGACGGCGAACCGATCCGCGATCGCACGACACTGACCGATCCCGTGCAGCCGAACAGTGAGGTTTATCTCATGCAGGCGCCTTCGGGAGGGTAGGCGTCAATGGAACGATTTGAGTCTCGTACGGAAGCCAAGAAACACCCAAGCCCGCCACAGTCGCACCACACTCAACACCCCTTTCATGGCTTCCCGGTCAACAACTCTGAAACGCAAACCAATGCACGGAGATCATCATGGCGGATCAACTTTTTGTCGGTACTCGGAAGGGATTGTTCACGTTCGCCAAGAGCAACGGCGCGTGGGCGGTGCAAAGTTCGGAAGTTGTCGGCGTGCCGGTCACGATGCTGTTGCATGATCCGCGAAACAACGCGCTCTATGCGGCCGTCGGACACGGACACTGGGGCGTGAAGATGCACAAGTCCTCCGACGGCGGCGACACGTGGAATGAAATCACCGCGCCGGCATATCCCGAAAAACCTGAAGACGCGCCCGATATCAAATGCCCCATGCGCGGCATCGACATTCCATGGAACGTCGAACAAATCTGGGCGATGGCGATTGATCCTTCCACCGACGGCGGACTCTGGTGCGGCGTCATCCCCGGCGGCCTGTTCCACTCCGCAGACGGCGGTAACACATGGGAACTCAACATGCCGTTCTGGTCCTTGCCCAACCGTGCCCGCTGGATGGGCGGCGGCTACGACTACCCCGGCATCCATTCCATCTGCGTCGACCCGCGCGATCCCAATCGGGTGAACGTGGGCATTTCCTGTGGCGGCGTCTGGATTACAGAAGATCATGGGCAAACGTGGCGGCAAGGGGCACACGGAATGAGCTACGATTTCGGTCCCGATGAAGGACAAGAGGATCCGGAATCGCAGGATCCCCACATTGTGGTCCAGAGCGCAGCCAATCCCGATGTCATGTGGTCACAACATCATTGCGGCATCTTTCGCACGACTGACAACAGCCAATCGTGGCACAAGATTGAAAACGCAAAACCGTCAGCATTCGGTTTTGCCTGCGCGACAGACCCCAACGATGCTGACACCGCTTGGTTCGTGCCCGCCGTCAAGGACGAAAACCGCGTGCCTGTCGACGGCAAAGTAGTGGTCACGCGAACGCGCGACGGCGGTCAGTCATTTGACGTGCTCACCGACGGCCTGCCGCAGGACAACGCATGGGACATTGTCTACCGGCACGGGCTCGACATCGACGGCACCGGCCAACAACTGGCCATGGGCAGCACGACCGGTTCACTGTGGCTCAGCGAAAACCAGGGCGATCAGTGGCAAACACTATCAACGCATCTGCCGCCGGTGTATGTGGTGCAGTTCGCGCGGGGTTGATGCCTTGGCGTGATGAAGTGGCGGCGTCTTGGAATGGCGCGAATTTAGAGCGATTGCAAGCCAAACGTAACACTTGGCGCCACAGATGGAATAAACCTGCCTGACAAGGCCACTGGTCGAATCCGCGTTAACGCGTGTCGTTCAGTTTCCATGAATACTCACGAAAGCTGAGCGAGTAGCGGCTCGTTGAAGCTTCGTGGTATTTGTCGACGTAGTTCGGCACGTTGGATTTACCGCCGAAATCTTCCGCGAACCAGTTGAAAATCTGTGACAGCTTGAGCTTGCGGCCGCGCACGTCGACCGTGTTGCGGGAAGAATCATTGACGAACGCTTTCATCTTTGCTTCGAGCGTTTTATCGAGCGAGTCAGCGCGATAGGCTTTCTCAAGCAGCGGCGGGCAGGACTCGGCGGCGCAGACCAGCGCCACGTGAATGCGGGGCTCATCGAACTGCTTGCGGATGATCTTGTGTTCAAGGTGGTTCAACGACACCTTTCCGCTGCGCAAACGAACCAGCTTTTCGTCGAACACTTTGAAACTGTTTTCCGCAACGGTGTACCTCGCGTGGTAGCGATGGATCACGGTGCGGATGACGGTCGCGTTGTAGAGATTGATGTAGGTCGTCAGTTTTTCTTCTCGCGACATCTTCGAGAAATCAGCCGCGGCAATTTGATCCAGGTATTTGTCCAATGTGGCCGCATGATGCTTGTGGATGGCCTGGTAGTCGACCCGTTCATCGCGCACATTACCTTTGAGCACCTGGTCGAACAGGTTGTGATCCACGCCCTGGGCAGTGACTTCGTCGGGCGCGGCCAAGCCGTTCAGGCCGGTGAAACTGGTGATCGATACGAAAACAATACGAGCGAGAGCGGCAATCATGCATTTACCTTTCGCGAAGCGTTCCACCATGAAAACAAACGTCGCGGCCGGACTATTCGCGCGTGTGCAAAGTTTTCATGTTGGAGGAGGTCAGTTTACGGCGCGGACACCGTAGTGCCGAAACACCGGCGGCCTTTGTTATCACGCCGCATGACACGCTCGCTTGCCTCCCTAGCCATCCAGTTTCTGATCGGCTGCACGCAGCAGTTCATCGTATCGCTCGTCCGACACACCCAACCGTTTGGCGAAGTCGTGCAAGACCACGCTTTCGTTCGTGTTTAAGTCGCGATCGGCAATCGCGATGCGAAAGAGAATCTTCAACGTCTCATCGGGCTCCGATGAGAGGTACCGGAACAACTCCTGGTAAAAGTCCCGGTCGCTCTCGGCGCGATTGATCATGGCGTCGAGCGACGCCTGCCCGACACCGATGTCGGCCGCCAGTCGCCGCAACAGGTTCAATTCATCCTGACACACGCCGCCGTCCAACCCCGCGATGCAACACGCGGCCCGGAGAATCTCCACTTTGTTTTTCATAGGTCACCCCTGAGGTTCAATGAGTGAATCCTGACATTCTACGGACTGAAGCCAACGGTGATATCGCCGGCGGTTTACGATCTTGAATCGTCCGTCGATATACTGGCCCTTGACCCCAATGTCACTGGGAGGCCCATGTCGGACGAATCATTGCGATTGTTGATTCTCGGGGCGCATCCGGACGACGCGGAATACCACGCCGGCGGTTTGTGCGCGATTTACCGCCAGCTTGGGCATGTGGTGAAAATGGTGTCCGTGACGAACGGCGACGCGGGGCATCATGAAATGCATGGGGATGAACTGGCGAAGGCCCGACGCGCTGAAGCGCGTGCAGCCGGCGAAGTCATCGGCGCGGAATATGTCACGTGGGACTTCCCCGACGGCACGTTGCAACCGACGATTGAGGTGCGCGAAGCGATCATTCGTGAGATCCGTACGTTCAAGCCGGACCTGTTGCTCACGCACCGGCTGAACGACTATCACCCCGACCACCGCGCGGTCGGGCAGGCGGTGCAGGACGCCAGTTACATGGTGACGGTGCCGGCGGTGTGCCCGGATTCGCCAATCTTGCG
>JANQKH010000390.1 GCA_028281215.1 Phycisphaeraceae bacterium
ACGTGACGCCTTGGAACTGGAGATCGCCAAGCTGCGCGATCGCCGCACCGAACTTGGCGACGAGGCGTTTCTGGCGGAGATCGAGAAGCTCGCCATGGCGTTGGCCGAGTTGTACGCCCGGATCGAAGATCAAAAGTAAACGGCCGACACATCGTTAGAATGCCCGGGCATCGTGTGTGCTTCGTTGAGGGTTTGATTCGATGATCATGGATCAGAAATCACTGTTGCAAAGCAAGTTTGAGATCGCGTTGTCGTTTGAACCGTTCATCGCACTGGGTGAAGCGGAAGGCATGCGCGGGCCGTGGGATGAACGTTATGGCCGTCTCGAATTGACCGACGATCAGCGCCATCTAGTGCAATCATGGACGCGACCGATGAAAGTGCTGAGCCTCACCGGGCGCTGGTGCGGCGATTGTGCGTTGCAGGGTGCCGCGTTGCAGCGCATCGCCGAGGCGAACGACGGCATTGAGTTGCGTTTCATTCAGCGTGATGAAGAGCATGCCGACCTCGTGGTGCCGTCGCAGATCAACGCCGGTTTCCGCGTGCCGGTAACGTGGTGGATGGCGGAAGATTTTGAGCCGGTGTACGCGTTCGGCGATCGTTCCCTGAGCCGATACCGCTCGATGGCGCGCAAGCAGTTGCCGCCGGATCAATGCCCTGTGCTCGCTGAACCGCCCGCCGATCCGGTGCGGGAAGTGTTACACGAAATGATCGATGAGTTTGAGCGCGTGCACCTGATGTTGCGCACCAGCCCACGGTTGCGGAAACTGCACAACGATTAAATACGGGCCGCATTCCATGCACACCGGCGCGCCCCTGTGCTATGCTTTATCAGCCGCATTGATTTGGGTTTGCGGCAGCGCATGCGAGGGAAAACCATGTCCGATGCAGACACGATGGGTCACGATGATGTGCAACTACTCGCCGAGGCGCATGATGGATTCAACCGGCTGACCGAGGAGATCGGCAAAGTCATCGTCGGACAGCAGGATGTCGTCAAGCAACTGTTGGCGGCGATTTTCGCCGATGGGCATGTGCTGGTCGTCGGCGTGCCGGGCCTCGCCAAAACACTGCTCGTCAAGACGCTCGCAGAATGCCTGGACTGGAACTTCAAACGGATTCAGTTCACGCCCGACATGATGCCGGCGGATATCATCGGCATGGAACTGTTGCAGGAAGATGCGCAGTCACACACACGTTCGCTCAAGTTCACGCCCGGTCCCATCTTCGCGAACATCATCCTCGCCGACGAAATCAATCGAACGCCGCCCAAAACGCAATCGGCGTTGCTTGAAGCCATGCAGGAGTATCACGTGACTTCCATGGGCAAGCCGTACCCGTTGGAGCGGCCGTTCATTGTCGTCGCGACACAGAACCCGATCGAACAGGAGGGTACGTATCCGCTTCCCGAAGCGCAGCTTGATCGATTCATGTTCAGCTTGTGGGTGGACTATCCATCGGTTGAGGAAGAAGAGCAAATCGTGGCGACGACGACCGTCGAGATCGACCGCGCGGTCTCGCAAGTGTTTAACCGCGAAAGGATGTTGACGTTTCAGCATCTGGTTCGCCGCGTGCCGGCGTCGAAGCATGTGGTCAGCTACGTCGTCGCCATCGCCCGTGCGACACGCCCCAATCGTCCGACCGCCACCGATTTCACCAACACGTACGTCGAATGGGGCGCCGGCCCGCGCGCCAGCCAATACCTCATCCTCGCCGGCAAAGCGCTGGCCGTGCTCGAAGGCAAACCCGCGGTGACGGCCGAGCACGTGCGGCAGGCGGCGCCGTTCGTGCTGCGCCATCGCATCCTGCCCAACTACAATGCAACCGGGGAAGGCATTCACGCCGGCCGAATCGTAGAACAGATTCTCAGCGAAGTCGCCGAGCCGATGTATACCGGTTGAACAACGTTCCAACATGGCAGATACGCAAGCGCCAACTTCCGGCCTCAACTCCCGCTACCTCAACGCGGCGGACCTGCGCCGCTTGCGGAACGTCTTCTTTACCAGCCGGCGCATCATGGAAGGCATGTACGCCGGCCGCCACGTGTCGCCCATGCGCGGCCATTCCACTGAGTTCTCCGATTACCGCCCCTACATGCCCGGCGATGAAATCACCGATATCGACTGGAAAGTGTTCGGCCGAAGCGACAAACTCGTCGTCAAACTCTTCGAACATCACTCCGACATGACCGTCAACCTTGTCCTTGATGCGTCCGCCTCCATGGCGTATACGGGGACGGATGAGTTGAGTGAACGTCGTCGAAGCAAGAAAGACGCTGGGCGGTCGAAAACGCAGGCATTGTCGAACTCGAAATACGATCATGCGTGTCGGCTTGCCGCCGCGATTGCGTTCATGACCTCGAAGCAGCAGGACAAAGTCTCGCTGGCGATTGCACAACAAGGTTTGCACCAGTTCGCCCGACCGTTGGGCACGTTCTCGCACCTGACGCAATTGCTCCGATTCATGGAAACCACGCAGCCGGACGGCCGGGCCGACCTGCCCGACACGTTGCGGCAGGTCGCTTCGATGACCGGTCGGCGCGGCGTGCTGATTGTTTTAAGTGATCTGCTGGATGATTTTGAACAGACGTTGTCCGCGCTGGGCGCATTTACGCATCGCGGCAACGAGGTCATTCTCTTTCACATTCTTCATGCGGACGAGTTGAAACTGCCGGACCTGGGTCAGTGCCAGTTTGTCGATAGTGAAACGCAGGAGAAACTCAGGCTAAACATTGACGACGTGCAGGCGGCGTATCAGCGGAAGATCAAGGCGTTCACCGACAAGTGGAGTCATGCATGTAAGGGGCGCGGCATCGATTACAACCTGGTCTCCACGTCAACGCCGTCGATCGTGGCGCTGGAATACTATCTGTTTGCAAGAGGGACGATGGTGTGACGGCGCGTTAGTGCCGCGGCGCACCCCTTGACTTTCCATTTGTTATGAATCATTCGTTGGCTGCATTCTGGTTCGCGACGCCGCTCATGTTGCTGGGTGTGGCGGCGGTTGCGGCGCCGATCATCGCGCATCTGATGAACCGGCGGACGCGGCAGCGTGTTGTCTTTCCAACCATTCGCCTGCTGCTTGAATCCACATCGACCCAATCGCGCTTCTATCAGATTCGCCGATGGGTGTTGCTGGCGTTGCGGTGTCTGGCGGTATTGTTCCTGGCGGCGGCATTCGCCCAACCGGGCTGTTCCACGCGGGATCACATTGTTCGCAGTGATGACGGTGTGTCGGTGGTGTACGTGCTGGACCTGAGTGCATCGCTGGGCCGGCAGGGCGAGTCAGGGAATCTGTTGGATGCGATGCGCGCGGAGGTGTCGCGCTCGTTGTCCGAATTGAAGCGAGGCGTCGATCGCGCGAATGTTGTGATTGCGGACGCCAGGCCGCAGCCGATGTTCCCCGGCGCGCAGGACGGCCGGGCTTTGACTGCCAACCTCGACGCCATCCGCTCCGAGTTGCCTTCCCTGAAAGTGACCGCCGATCGCGCGGATTTGTCGGCCGCCATCCTCCTGGCCGGGCAGATGCTCGAAGACGCACCAGGCTTGAAACGACTGGTCGTGGTGTCGGATATGCAAAAGCGGAATTGGGAGGCGGTCGATCTGGCCGTGGCGCGCGGACGAACGGTGGCGTCCGATGTGCAGATTCACCTCGTACCTTTGACGGAGGAAGCGGTGAACAACATCGCCCTCCAATCGCCGCGCACGGCTCCGGTTCGGGCGCTCGCCAATCGTCCGATGAATCTGTTGGTCAACGTCGCCAACTTCTCCAACGTCGAGCGAGATGTGGTGGTCGCCGCCACGGTGGACGGTCAAGCCAGTGGAACGGAATCGATTCGACTCAAAGCGGGAGAAGCACGCGAGCTCGCCTTCGAACACAGCTTTGCCAATACTGGCTTGCATCGCGTAGAGTTTTCCATTGCGGATGATGCGCTGCCGATCGACAACCGCGCTTATCTCACCGTCGACATCTCGCGGAAGCTTCGCGTGTTCGTGATCGGTGATGACAACCCGGCAACGCTTGGTTCCAGTGGCTACTTCCTGTTGCGCGCGTTGATGCCGCGAAATGACGATCGCGACGTGATCGATGCTGCGTTTATCACCAGTGCCGATCTCGTCGCCACCGACTTGTCGCAAGCGGCGGCTGTGTTTGTGGGTGACGTGGACGCGCTATCGCCGCAGGCGGTGGACGCATTGCATGCGTATATGAAAGCCGGCGGTGGTGTGATCTGGTTTGTCGGGGGTGATGCTGTAGGTCGCAACGTTCAACAGTTCAGCGAACAGGTGGGCGATGCCGTGCTCCCTCTACAATTGCGGCAGAAGTTGGCGCTTGATACGGTCGGCGAGGCCGTGCGTATCGACGATGGAAAGTGGCATGCTCCAGCGCTCGCCGACTTCGACCCGCAAAGCCGTGAATTGTTGCAACGGATTCGACTCACCACCATTCACGACGTGGAAAAAGTTAGTCCCGGCGCGCAGGTGTTGCTTCAGTTTGCCGGTGGCCGACCGGCGCTGGCGCTTCAGAGTGTTGGCGAGGGGCGGTTTGTGATCGCCAACTTCAGTCCTTCGCTCAAAGCGGGTGATCTGGGCAAGTATGGCTCGTTCCCCGCGATGGTTCACAGTTTGCTCCGTTTCGTTCAACCTCGCCGCGACTGGCGTTTTGCGGCGACCGTCGGCGCAGGTTTGAATGTCACACTGCCTGTGCCGGTCGGTGAGCCTTCCGGTCGGGTGGTATTGCAGGATTCTGCCGATGAGTTGCTGACACCGACGATTTCCCGAGATGCCCAGCGCCTTGTCGTTCAATTGCAGCGCCTGCGAACAACGGGGTTCCACAGCGTACTCTGCAACGACATCAAACATGCGGACGTGGCCGTCAATGTGGACTGGCGTGAGAGTGATTTAAGTCTTGTCGATGCTGTAACCTTGAAGCAAGCCCTTGCATCCAACGGCACGAACGTCGTGGTGCAATCCGCCTCGCAGGGTGACGAAGCCGCGCCACTCCGTGGCCGGGACTTGTGGCAGTGGTTCGTCGTCGGCGCGATGCTGATGATTGGAGCCGAATTGGCTTGGTTGGCAGTATGGAAGCGGTGACGACCTCAATGAATAGAATGCCCCACCGCTGGATTGATTGTGATAAGACAACAGTGCTAACGAAATTCCCAATAGATTCCTACTCAGGTAAGCCGACATGAGCCATGAACCCACCGTGACTTCCGGTTCCAATGAAGACATCCGTGACGCGGTGTCCAAGCGCTACGGTGAAATAGCCGAGACTGGCGGCGCTTCGTGTTGCGGCGGGGGTGCGACCGAACTCGGTATGCGCGACCACGCCGTCGCCATCGGTTACAGCGAGGATGACCTCAACACGTTGCCCGACGGCGCCAACCTCGGCCTCGGTTGCGGCAGCCCAACCAGTATCGCCATGATCGAGGAAGGTATGACGGTGGTCGACCTTGGCAGCGGTGGCGGCGTCGATTGCTTCATCGCCGCTAAGCGGGTCGGGCCGACCGGCAAAATCATCGGTGTGGACATGACCGACGCGATGCTCGACAAGGCCCGCCAATTCGCCGACAAACACAACTATCAAAATGTCGAGTTCCGCAAGGGGTTCATTGAAGCGCTGCCCATCGATGACAACAGCGTCGATCTGATTATCAGTAACTGCGTCGTAAACCTGTCGCCCGACAAGGGGCAGGTGTTCCGTGAAATCAATCGCGTGCTGAAACTGGGCGGCCGGGCGGCGATCAGTGACATTGTCTTGCTTAGCGCATTGCCCGATGCCGTGCTCCGCGACGTGGAAGCATACATCGGTTGTATCGCCGGCGCGGAAATGATCGGCGACTACCTCGGCCATGCCATGGGTGCCGGGCTTAACGTCGCTCGCGCTGAACGCAAGTCTTACGACGTGCTGCAAATCCTCGGTTGCAGTCCCGAAGCCGGCAAATTGATCGAAAAGCTACCCACGGACTTCGACGGCAACGCCCACGTCGCCAGTCTCGATCTGCTCGCGGAAAAACCCGGCGCGACCGTTTCACTTTCGGTCTCCGCTGAGCCGTGCTGTGAACCGGGCAGCGGATGTTGTTGATCGTTGGGACGCAATTGGATCAATGCTTCATTCGGCTGAATCCACGGCAACCTCATCGGAAGAACCTGCGATGGTTTCTACACGACGTGTCGGTTCAATGAAGTTCCGAAAGTTATCCCGTAGTAACAATCGCACATCCTGTCGGACCTGTTCCTCGCTTACGCGGTAGCCGGCGTTGTGCAGATCGCGGTATTTGTCGACCAGCACCTTCGCGATGATTCGTCTGCTGTGGTCCCACTTGTAGATCAATTGATCCAGAATGCGTGCGTCGCTGTGTTGCGGCGCAACGGTCGCGCCGAGCAGTTCCAATCGCATTCGGGTCATTTCTTCGATCAATGACGGGTTGTTCAGGAACCACCAGCAGCCGAAAACGAACAGATTCCCAAACTTGCGGGCGGTGACGCAAAGTTCATGTTGGTTTTCACGCGACAGCATGGTGACCATGAACTTGTTGTTCGGGAAATCGCTGCACAGGTTGGCAACCGCGCTCACATCGGCTTTGGCGCCGACGTCGCCTGCATCCTTGAGCGCCGGGTTCACGCCGCGCTTCGAGCCGATCATCATCGCCCAGGGTATGTCGCGTTCTTCCAGCACCGGTAGCAGGATGTCCTGAATAATGCGGTCACTGTGGTTGCGTTGCGGCGGAAAACTCGGATAGGCGAACTCGGGCGGCAGGCTCGTTGCCACGTAAATCGCTTTCATTCGATCCAACCACTCACGCAGGAAGCGCCGGCCTTCTTCAATGGTGTCCAGCGAGAAGTCCGACTGAACGTCGTATTCCCAGTCGCGCAGATCCTGGCATGCCGACGGCCAATCGATGAGCATTTTGTCGATGCGCAGCACGGCCTCGAACCGCGGGTCGTCCCCGATCGATGAATCGTCCAGCCACTTGTTGCGCTCGTGATCGGAAAACACCTCGTTGGTCATCGTGATCGAATCCACGTTGGCCAGTTCCATCACCTTGTTGATGTAGTCGTCCGGCGACTGTTCGCTGAACCATTGGCGATAGCTGTCGAGCGATTTGTCGTGCGGGTCGAGGCCGAGTTTGGTCAGTGTGGTGATCACGCCGCGGCATGCTTCGCTCAACGGTGTGCGTTCGACGAACAGGTGTTTCCAGATGTGATCTGCCTGCTCTTGCTTGCTCATCATCCAATAGTCCTGGTAAGGCAGTTGCGACGGCGGCACGACGCGGAACACCTCGGCGATCAGGTAGTGATAAGTCACCAACTCATCAATGCCCCACAGCAACAGACCGTCCGGTTCCGGCGAAGCGCCGAAACTCGGCGCGTAGCAGTGTGTGTGCAGGTCGGTGACCGGCTGCTCGGCAACGAGGCGCGTTACCGTGTCTGCAAGCGCGGCGGGGTCGATGGTCGCGGAATTTGTACTCATGTCAGATCATCCTTCCATGTGGCGTGAGAACTGCGATTTTAGTTGATCGGCCCGCT
>JANQKH010000431.1 GCA_028281215.1 Phycisphaeraceae bacterium
GTTTGTCTTGCTATGTGGTGCTTTGCCGGCAGACGGACAGCCCGCCGAAACGGAATCCAAAGGTGGGCAAGCCAACCCGGTCACCCTGTTGCGTGGGGCCGCCGACACTTTGGAAGCGCTGTCAGGTGACGGCGCGGGCAACACCGCCGGCGAAGGCGAGAGCGAAGAAGCATCCGATCTCAGTGCGCCGCTTTCGATCGTGGTGTTGCTGACCATTCTGACGGTCGCCCCGGCGCTGTTGATCATGTGCACGAGTTTCACGCGCACCGTGATCGTGCTGGCTCTGCTTCGACAGGCGCTTGGCACGCAATCGTTGCCGCCCAGCCAGGTGATTGTCGGCCTTGCCATGTTCATGACGTTTCTCGTGATGGCACCGACGTTTGAACGCGTCAATGAAGAAGCGATCACACCGTTGAGCAATGGCGAGATCAGCGAAGCCGTCGCTTGGGAGCGAGCCAAGAAGCCGATCCGCGATTTCATGTTCGCGCAAATCGAATATGCAGGCAATTGGGAAGACCTGCACATGATCATGAACTACCGGGGCATCAAGAACGATCGGCCGGATGAACGCGTCAAGGGTGACGTCGACATGCTCACGTTGGTTCCGGCGTTCATTCTCAGTGAATTGAAGGTCGCCTTTCTAATCGGATTTCGGCTTTACCTGCCATTCCTGATTATCGACATGGTGATTTCAAGTGTGCTGATCAGCATGGGCATGTTGATGCTGCCGCCCATTCTGATCAGTTTGCCGTTCAAGTTGTTGTTGTTTGTGCTTGTGGATGGTTGGCGACTGGTGGCGGGAAACCTGTTGAGCAGTTTCGCCGTGCCCGGGGTAACCACGTAGCTGAGGTGAGTCGATATGGGTTTTGACCAGGCAGTGGAAACGATTCGCGAAACGCTGACGATCATGCTCGTGCTCAGTGCGCCAGTGCTTGCGGCGGGACTGATCATCGGCCTGGCGATCAGTATTTTTCAGGCGGTCACGCAGATTCAGGATCAAACGCTCAGTTTCGTGCCCAAGATCATTGTGATGGGCATCGTTGCGATTCTGGTGACGCCCTGGATCGCCGGTGCGGTGGTTGAGTTTGCCGAGCGCATGTTCAGCGGGGCGCCGTAGCGTGAAGATTTGTCGTTGGGTTGAAATCAAAGATGGTCGTATCACTCAATCCTATTCTGGTTTTCATGATGCCTTGGTTGATGGTGTTGTTCCGCATCACAGGCATCTTTGTGATTGCGCCGGTATTTGGCAGCCGAACGATCCCCGCGCGAGTGAAAGTGTTCCTGGCGCTGGGGCTGAGTTTTTGCGTGTTTCCCATGCTGATGGAAAGCGACGGTCAGCCGGCGTCGCCCGTGCATGCGTCGATTGTCACCAACGCGTTTCCGCTCTGGATGATCATCGGCGCGGTGGCGATGGAACTGCTCGTCGGCATTGTGATTGGTTATGGAGCGAGTCTGCCTGTGCTGGGCATGCAGGTCGGCGGTCGCGTGTGCGATCAGCAGATGGGTATGGCGATCGGTGGGGTGTTTAACCCGGAAATCGACGAAGAGTCTGGCGTAGTCAGCGAGTTTTTCTTCATCCTGGCGCTGGCCGTTTTCCTGATCGCCGGCGGTCATCGTGCCATGCTTTCAGTGCTCGTGGGTAGTTTCGACACCGTGCCGCTCGGTGGTTTTGCGCCGGACGGCAGCCTGCTCGACCTGGTGGTCGGATTGGTTTCTTCAATGTTTGCACTGGCGTTTCGTGTCGCGGCGCCATTGCTATGCATCATGTTCCTTCAGATGGTGGCGCTCGGTTTTATAGCTCGCACCGTCCCGCAGATGAACATCCTGAGCATTGGTTTCCCGCTGCGCATTCTGGTTGGAAGTGCCGTGCTGATTGGTTCTGTTTCAATGATTGTGGTGGTTTACCGTGATGCATTGGTTGAGGCATTGCGAAATGTGGCGAGTTTCTTCGGGAGTTGATTGATTCCAAGCCATGGCTGAGAACGACTTTGAAAAGACCGAAGCCCCGACGCCGCGCCGGCTCCAGGAAGCCCGGCAGGACGGCAATGTCGCGCGCAGCACCGATTTGACCGCCGCGCTGTCCTTGCTGGCCGCCATGGTGTTGTTGCATTTCTTCGGCATGCGCGTGATGACCGGCTGGAAAGCAACCGTCGAAACGATGTTCACCTCCGGCATGTCGCCCAATCCCACACGCGCCGAGGACGTGTCCGGCATGATGGCGTACGCGACACGAATCGGCATGGCGACCGTGGCGCCGATCATTCTCTGCCTCCTCGCGGTGACGTTGATCGCCGGCGTGTCGCAGGTGGGTTTCATGGTGACCGGCAAGCCGCTGGTGCCGCAGTTGAATCGGCTATCGCCCCTGCAGGGATTTAAGCGCCTGTTCGACGCGCGGGCCGGCATCCGACTCGTGATGAGCCTGGGCAAGGTCTTCGTGATCGCACTGGTCGCCACGTGGGCGATCACCACGGACTTGCCGTTGATCCTCATGCTGCCCCAGTTGGAGGTCCGCCAGCTATTCACGGTGTCCGCAGGGTTGGTGTTTGCGTTGGCGATCAAGTTGTGCGCCTTGTTGTTGACGTTGGCGATTCTCGATTATGCGTTTCAAAGGTATCAGCGAACGAAAGATCTGCGCATGAGCAAGCAGGAAATCAAGGAGGAGATGAAACGCATGGAAGGCGATCCGTTGGTCAAGCAGCGTCGGTCGCGCGTCGCCAAACAGTTGGCCATGCAACGCATTGGACAGGCGGTGCCCAATGCCGACGTGGTGGTGACCAACCCGACGCACTTTGCCATCGCGTTGCAGTACGACAACGAAACGATGCAGGCGCCGAAGGTGGTTGCCAAGGGCGCTGACTTTCTCGCGCTGCGCATTCGGCAACTGGCGATCGCCAACGGCGTGCCGATGGTCGAACGCAAGGAATTGGCGCGGGCACTGTATCGATCGGTCGAACCCGGCGAAGAAATCCCCGCGGAGTTTTACAACGCCGTCGCAGAAATCCTCGCCTACGTTTACAGGCTTAGCGGAAAACGCAGTGCATGAGCAACGAATGAATCGAATCGTCAAGTAACTCACGACACAGAAAGCAAACCCAACGCCACGGATGGCCAACCCAACACCCCAACTCGCAGTGCCCGGCTGGCTGAATCGACTGCGTCGATACCAGATATTCTTCGTGCCTGTGGCGTTCGTCGCATTGATCGCGGTGATCGTCGTGCCGATGTCGCCGTTGCTGATGGACGTGTTGATCGCGGCGAACATCGCGCTCGCGGCGATCATTCTGCTGACGACGGTTTTCGTGGAATCGCCGCTGGACTTTTCCGGTTTTCCATCGTTGTTGCTGGCGACAACTCTGATTCGGTTGGTGTTGAATATCGCCAGCACACGTCTGATCCTCACCGCCGACGCCGCCACGCCCGCTGAAGCCACGGCGGTGGCTGGGAAGGTCATCGAATCGTTTTCCTCATTCGTCGCCGGCAATTCGCTTGTCGTTGGGCTGATTCTTTTCATCATTCTCATTGTCGTGCAGTTCGTGGTGATTACCAAAGGCGCGACGCGCATCAGTGAAGTGGCCGCGCGTTTCACCCTCGACGGCATGCCCGGCAAACAGATGGCGATCGATGCCGACCTCAACGCCGGTCTGATCAACGAACACGAAGCCCGCGACCGACGAGATCGCATCTCGCAGGAGGCAGACTTCTACGGTGCGATGGACGGTGCCGCCAAGTTCGTTCGCGGCGATGCCGTCGCGGGCATCATCATCACAATCATCAACGTGATCGGCGGCTTCGCGGTCGGCGTGTTTGAAAAAGGTTGGACGATGTCCGAGTCGTTGGGCGTGTTTACACGCTTGACGATTGGTGATGGATTGGTCAGCCAGTTGCCGGCCTTTGTCATCTCCATTGGCGCCGGCCTGATCGTCACCCGTTCGAGCGGGCGTGGTGACCTGGGCTCCGAATTGGTCGGTCAACTCACCAGCAAGTGGCGGGCGTTGGCCATTGCATCGGTGTTCCTGGCCGGCGTGGCGTTCATGGGCTTGCCGACACTGCCGTTGTTGTCACTGTCGGCGATTGTCGGCGTATTGGCGTGGATCGTGCGTGATCAGGAAACGCAGAAGCTCGCGGCAACCGCCAAGGCCGCCGAACAAGAAAAAGAAACCGGTCCGCCGCCTGTCGAGCAGATGCTCAACGTCGACACGCTCGAACTCGAAGTCGGCTACGGCCTCGTCCGACTTGTGGATCAATCGCAAGGTGGCAACCTGCTGGATCGCATCAGCATGATTCGCCGTCAACTTGCCGGCGAGCTCGGTCTGGTCATGCCGCCCGTACGCATCCGGGACAACATGCAACTTCAGCCCAATGACTACAACATCAAGATCCGCGGCAACATCATCGCCAGCGGCGAAGCGTTCCCCGATCAGTTCATGGCGATGGACAGCGGCCTCGTGACCGACCCGGGATCATTGCAAGGTGCACGCACACGCGAACCGGCATTCGGGCTCGACGCTTACTGGATCGAGGAAGGGCAAAAGCAACGCGCTGAATCGCTCAACTACACCGTCGTTGATTCAACCAGCGTGGTCACCACGCACCTGACCGAGGTCGTCAAGAACCACGCGGCGGAGTTGCTCAGCCGCGAGGAAACCAGCAACCTGATCACCCAATTGAAAGAGAAAGCGCCCAAACTCGTCGAGGAAGTGCTCGGCGGAGAGAAACCGCTCATCAAACCGGGCGAACTTCAGAAGGTTCTGCAAAACCTGTTGCGCGAGCGGGTGCCGATTCGCGACATGGAGTCCGTCGTTGAAACACTCGGCGATTGGGTGTCACGCACCCGCGACATGGATGTGCTGACCGAATATGTGCGTAACGCACTGCGTCGATCCATTTGCAGTCAGTACGTCACCATGCAGCCGGCGACTGAACCGGGAAGTCTCGATGCGGGGCGCCCCGTGCCGCGGCTGTATTGCGTCAGTCTCGACCCGGCGATCGAAGATCAGATCAATTCGTACATCGATCGCGGCAACGAAGGCACGACCCTGGCGATGCCGCCGACGGTAGGCAATCGAATCACCACCGCCATGTTGCGCGAGTTGCAATCGTTGATTCAAATCGGGCATCAGCCGGTCGTGTTGGCGTCGCCC
>JANQKH010000446.1 GCA_028281215.1 Phycisphaeraceae bacterium
GCCACCGATGATCCGAACGACCTTGCCAAGTTCCGCTTCGGCGACATCGATGTGCCGGCCGGTGGGTTTGTCATCGCGTTTGCTTCGGGCAAGGATCGGCCCGGCTCGAACGCCGAGGCGGCACACACCAGTTTCAACCTCAGTGGCGACGGCGAATACTTCGCGCTGGTTCAACCTGATCGTACGACGATTGAGTTCGCATTCACACCACAGATGCCCGCGCAGGCGGCCGATGTGTCGTTCGGGCTCAACTTTGTGGGCAATACGGTTCAACCGGGCACGCAAGCCTTTTTCGTCAATCCCACGCCGGGCGATGTTAACGATCAGGGCGCCACGATTGAAGCTGTTCAATTCTCCGTCGTGTCCGGTACGTTCAGCAACAGCTTTCAATTGTCACTTTCAACGGTCTCACCGAACGCGGACATTTACTTCACGTTGGATGAATCGCTGCCCACGACCAGTTCGAGTTTGTATAGCGGGCCGATCACCATCAGTGCGACCACCATGGTTCGTGCGATTGCTGTGGAGTCAGGGTTGGCCGCGGGGCCGGTCGCAAGTGAAACGTATGTGAAACTGGCGTCAGACCTCGACAGCTTTTCCTCCGATCTGCCCGTGATCGTGCTGGACAACTTCAATAGCGGCAGCGTGCCTAATAATGTGAAGCAACACGCTTTTCTCGGATTGTTTGAACCGGATGACATCACCGGCCGCACGATGCTGGACAGCGCTGCCGCCATCACCACGCGAAGCGGCATCAAGATTCGCGGCTCCAGCACGCAGAACCAACCGAAGAAGAACTTCTCTGTCGAGTTTTGGGATGAACAGAATGAAGACCGCTCGCTGGACGTGCTCGGCTTGCCTAGCGACGCCGACTGGGTGCTGCATGCGCCTTACCACTTCGACCGTGCTCTGATTCGCAACCCATTTATTTATGAGCTGAGCAATCAGACCGGCCGATACGCGGTCCGCACGCGGTTTGTTGAAGTGTTTGTCAACACCGACGGCGGCGACCTGTCCTATGCCGACAATTACAACGGCGTCTACGTGCTCATGGAGAAAATCGAAGCCGGCAACGATCGCATCGACATCGAAAACCTCTCGCCCACTGATCTTGCCGAACCGGAGATCGGCGGCGGGTACGTCGTCAAGATCGATCGGCTTGATCCGGGCGATGACGGCTTTGTCGGCGGCGGCATTCGCATGGGGTTTGTCGATCCCAACGAAGAAGAACTCGCGCAGGTGCAGATCGACTGGATCAAACAGTACTTTGACGATTTCGACAATGCGCTGGACGGCCCCAACTTCACCGACCCGCAACTGGGTTACGCCAATTACATCGACGTGGATTCGTGGATCGATCACAGCATTCTCAACGTGCTGATGAAAAACGTCGACGCGCTGCGGTTGAGCACGTACATGTTCAAGTCGCAGGACGGCAAGATTGAAGCCGGGCCGATTTGGGACTTCGATCGCTCCGCCGATTCATATGACGGTCGAGACAATGCCCCTGACACCTGGAAGGGCACGGGCGACGCGACGGACTACTTCACATGGGGTTGGTGGGATCGCTTGTTCGACGATCCGAACTTCTGGCAACGTTGGGTCGATCGCTGGCAATCGTTGCGACAGACCGTGCTCAGCACAGCGAATATGCATGCGGTCATCGACGGCATGGCCACCGAACTGACTGAATCCGCCGTACGCAACTATGACCGCTGGGGGTCTGTCCCGCCGCGCGATGGCAGTCTTCAGGGTGAGATCGATCACCTCAAGCAGTGGATCAGTGACCGCGCCGACTGGATCGACTCACAGGTTGTCGCGAGGCCTACGTTCAACCAGAACGGTGGGTTGGTCTCGCCGGGCTTCGAGGTCACGCTGGCGTCGGTGGCCAGTGAGATCTTTTATACGCTGGACGGTAGTGACCCGCGCTTGCCGGGCGGTGGGGTGTCGTCTGCCGCAATGTCGTTCGGCGGGACGTTTTTCGACACCCCGCTCATCACGCAGGGATCGGTCTGGAGGTACCTCGACGACGGTTCCGATCAGCAGGATGCTTGGCGTCAGGTCGGTTTCGATGACACGGCTTGGCAGAGCGGGCAGGCGCAACTCGGCTACGGCAACAACGGCGAAGTCACAACCGTCTCCTTCGGCCCCAACAGCAGCGACAAACATATCACCACCTACTTCCGCAAGACAATCGACGTGCAGGATGTCCACGAAATCACGGCCCTGACTCTTGGTGTCGTGCGCGATGACGGGGCGG
>JANQKH010000467.1 GCA_028281215.1 Phycisphaeraceae bacterium
GAACCATGGGACATCGAGGTAACGATTGTGCCTGGCTGGCCCTTCGGCGGCGTCAGCGTCCCAGAAATAGGTTTCAAGGATGCGGATCGGTTCGCGAAAGTTCCATGGATGGGGAAACGGCAGCGCCGGCCGACCGGACCCCGGCGCCAGCAACGGCACGCGCGCCGGTTTCAGTTCACCCTTGAACGCGTTGAGTCGCAACAATTGGCGGGGCAGTCTTTCGACGCGGGCGAAGCACGGCACATGATTCCGCAGAAACGTCAAAGCCCGACCCGCCATCCATCCGTCCTTTCACTTGCGGATTAAACCGCGCAGCGTTGACTGAGCCATTCGGCCGCACGGGTATGCCTGAAGATGGTAACCGCTTTGATGAGCCCCGGTTGATCAAACGCCCATTGGCGGTCTGCGATTGGAGTGCAACGTGATTCACTCCACCTTGTAAAGATAAAATCGATCGATGATCAACGGTTTGTGGTGTTGCCAGATGCGATACTCGACGCGCGTGACTTTCTTGTCGAACGAGAACGGCACTGCGAATACACGCCACTTCCCGACCGGCAATTCGTTCGTTTCGACATTGCGTGATGATCGCGAGACCGTGCGGCTGGGTACGTCAATGGTTGCCATGCGACCCTTGCTCGCCTTGGGGGACATCATGCGAATGACCAGCAGATATTTGCCCGCTTCCAACTCGGCATACGGCCCGAAGATGCAGTGGTTGTAAACACCTTGCTTGGCGTGCCAGACACGTTTGGCGGTGCTGCCTGGGATCTTCACCGCTTCGCCGCTGTTCGCTCGTTGAATCAACGGTGGCAGGGCGGCATCGAAGTGTTTGATCAGTTCCAGCCGTTTGACGTGTCCAAGTTTGCGAAGGTCGGCTTCGCCCAGCGTCTCAATCGCTTTAGCGCCGTCCTGATTGTATGACTTGACCCGCGCCTTGAAGGTGACACCGGGTTCCAGGCGTCGGTTGACGTCACGGGCGGCGTCGGTGGAAGACCCGCGTCGCTTGCCCCAACTGGCCTCGGCATCCGACGGGCTCGGTGCCGCCGATACCGCGCGCGGGAATGCAATATGAAGGAACAATACGGTGTAGATCAACAGTCGAATGGGCATGGAGAACTCCACGGCGTCAAGCCGAAAGGTGAACGGGTGTCTTGCACGTCGATCCACCCGTGATTGTAAACCAGCGCTTCGCCTGTCAAGACAATAGTTACAACCGCGTCATAACAAAGGCTTAGCCGGGTCCGCACGTTATGGCTCGGCTATCAACCGGTAAACTCTGTGCCCTGTTGCACGAAGCACAATGGATTGCCGAACGGGTCATGGACGTAGAACGACCGTTCCCCCCAGGGACGGTCGGCGATCGTAGCGAGTGGGCCGATGTCGGTGGTTTCATCCGACGAAAACGAAGCGCCGGCTTGACGGCATACGTTCAGTGTGGCTTCGATGTCCGCGACCGACAGGTAAACCGGTTCGGGGATCGGCTGAGCGCTATAGTCATCGCCGTCGGCGCGGGGATCAACGCAGGCTAGGATTGTGCCGCCGCAATCAAAATAGTGTCGACCGGGCGAGACGCGCTTGCCTGCCGCGCCGAGCACCTGACCGTAAAACGCAGCGGCGGCGTCGATGTCTGACACTGGCACAAGCACGCGGAAAAGGTGAGGCATCGCGGGAATCCTTGTCAGATTGAGTGGCAATCAGGACTTCCAGAACTGCCACCACTTCTTGTCGGAAGATCTTTGCGGGCTTAACTGTCCTTCGATGTTCGTAATTCGATTCTGTTCATCGAACGTGATGACAATGGCGCTGCCGCCTTGATTGGCTTGCAACGCGTTTCCCAACGGCCGAACCTCAAAGTTGTTGGACGCCAGGAACGACTCGGCCATCTGTCGATGGTCGACCTCAAACTGTGAGATCACTTCACCGAGCACGGTGATCGCGCGCGGGCCGTCGACTGGTCCGGTGACCGTCGTCGGCACGCCCTGCACTAGAAAAAACAACGCGCCGCCTTCATATGGCCCGCGATAGTACGCACAATCTGGATTCAATCCGGATGCAATCAGCGAAAGCGTATGACCATCGGCTTCGTCCAGTGAAAAGCTGCGTTCCACGAGTTCAGGAATGTTGCGATCCTGCCCAAGTGATTGCAGCGCGTTCGCTGCGTGAAGCAGATCGTCTGGCAGATTGCTCGCTTCATTCGCCCACGCCCAAAGCCAGGTCGCGTTTCCCTCGGCTTCGGTGCCAAGCAGTTGAATGGGAAACGACAGGTCATCGCCGAATGCAACGTGCCCTTCGGTAATGTTGACGTTCCAGTTCCGCTCGCCAAGCAGGTCGGCAAACGCCAGTTGTTTGGCGAAACCCTGCGCGACGTGTTGTGTGAACAAGGCTTGCAGTTCGGGGCTCATGGCGATTGCTTTCTCAGGTGTTTCTCAAAGAAACTCAGCGCCATCTTGCGGCGGGTTTTGTCCCAGAATTCCTTGGGCACGTGCCCGCCGCCGGGGATTGATTCGAGTGTGACTTCAAGCCCGGCCTTTTTGTAAAGATCGCGAAGATGTTTGGATTGGTTGATGCTGACCAGCGGGTCTTTTTCGCCGTGGAAGATCAGCAGAGGCGCGTCGTCTTTGGTGACGTGAAAGGCCGGACTGGCGGATTGCGCGAGTGGCTTGTTCTCTTTGACCGGTCCGCCGAAGAGTTTGTAGACCGGTGAGTTCGGTTGGTCGGTGAAGTTGGGGTTGTTGTTGAACCGGAGGATGAAATCGCTTGGCCCGCACATATCGAGCACGGCGTGAACGCGGCTGGATTGGTCCAGATTCCCGCCGACGTTGCCCTCGACGTCTTTGACTTCCGCCGAGGTGCCGAGCAGGGCGACCAGATGCCCGCCGGCGGAGATGCCGGCAACACCGATCTTGTTCGCGTTGAATTTGTATTTTCCGGCATGGGCGCGAAGGAATCGAATCGCGCCTTTGCAGTCATGAATCTGCGCGGGGAAGATCGCTTTGTCGGTCAGCCGGTATTGCACGCTGGCGACGGCGTAGTTGTGTTCAGTCAACCAGGTGAACGGGCACCGGTTCTTGCTCCCTTTCTGCCAGCCGCCGCCGTGAATCCAGACGATCAGTCCGGTCTCCTTGTTGCGCTGTTTGGGCAGATAGAGATCGAGATGAAGTTTCAGATCGCCAACCTTTGCGTAAACGATGTTGCGATGTGTTTCGATGTTCGTCGCTATGTTCGGCTGAGCGACGGCCGTATGACTGAACCA